>NZ_JBHXKE010000075.1:0-36856 GCF_042722765.1 Kitasatospora sp. NPDC058406 | reverse complement strand
CTCCCCCGGCCCCCACTGCCCCGCCCGCCCGGCGGCCCCCCCCCCCCCCGGGGGGGGGGGCCCCCCCGCCCGCGGCCGGCCGGGGTCCCCCCCCCCCCCCCGCGCCGCCCTCCGCCGGTCGGGAGATGACGGACCGTCAGGTACGGACCAACGCCCCACACTTCACGCCCCACGTCTCACGTCCCGCGTTTCACGCCAGAACCGTGGACATGACATGGGGGCGTGAACTAGCCTCGCTCAGCCATGGAACTGGAACTGCGGCACCTCCGCATCCTGCTGGCGATCGCCGACGCGGGCAGTCTGAGCAGGGCAGCTGCCACCCTGATGCTCTCCCAGCCGGCGATGACCACCCAACTGCGCAGAATAGAAGCCTCGTTCGGCCAGCCCCTCTTCGAGCGTTCGGCTCGCGGGGTCACCCCCACACGGGCCGGTGAGCTCGTGATCCTGCATGCCCGTGACGCGGTGGCCAGCGCCGACCGGATTCGCGGCTGCCGTCTCCGGTCGGCGGTCGGCCTGGAGCCGGTGACGGTGGGCGGCAGCTCCGGCCCGTTCCTGGGTCATCTGGCGATCCACCTGCCGGCCGTCCTGAGCAACCCCGTGAGCTTCGTGCAGTGCGCGACCACGGGGGAGGCCATGAGCCGGGTCGCGGACCGGTCCATCGCCGCAGGGTGCCTGGTCGACCTGGAGGGCTTCGGCGCGGCGCCGCCCGACGGAGTCGTCGTCGACGTCATCGGACTCGAACCCGTGGTGGTCGTCCTCCCTGCCGGGCACCCCCTCGCCCGACAGAAGCGGGTCGACCTCGCGGGCCTCGCAGCCGAGACCTGGCTCCTCCCGCCCCACGATCCCGGCTGCGACGACTACGGGGCGCTGGTCGCGGCCTGCGGATCCGCCGGATTCGCGCCGTGCGTCTCACCGCTCCGCATCGGACAGGTGGGCATCCTGTGCGACCTGGTCACCCAGGGCGTCGGCCTCACCCTGCTGCAGGGATCGGCCAGAGCCCGGGAGGGCGTGGTCATGCGAAGACTCGCGGGCGACCCGCTCCTCGGAAGACACGTGCTGGCCCTGCACCGCGAGTCACCCCTCATCGGCGCCCGGTCGCTGCTGCTGGCCCTCGTCCGGGACGCCTTCGACGCCCGGTGCGTCAAGCCGGACTGACGCCCCGGAGGGAGAGCGGCTCGCCCACCACCCACGGGCTTCGAGTCCGTCTGCGGCAACCGCGACCGGGCGCCGTTGCCGGGAACGGGCGTAACACCCGCGTGCCGGCCGTCGATTTACTTGACAGTTCACCGCCAAATCTGGGGCGCCCGCCCCTTCGCGGAGGTGGCGATGCCCACCGCCCGCGCCACCCCCTCCCCTTCGTCCCGGGGAGACCGACCCCACGTAAGGACCGTCATGTCCCACTCGAAGTGGTTCACAGCCATCGGCACCGCCGCGGCCATCACCGTGATCATGGCGCCTGCGGCGCAGGCCGTGTCCACACCCGACGCCGCACGGACCGGCGCCGCCGCCGTGACCACCCTCTACTACGACGCCACCCGGGCCGCCGGCTGGGAGGCCGCCGTCTCGGCCGGCGTCGCCTCCTGGAACGCGAACACCAAGAACGTCAAGCTGGTGGCGGCCCGGCCCGGCACCCGCGCCGAGATCCAGATCGTCGCCACCACCGGCTGGCCGCAGGCCACGCTGGGACCGGTCCGTCCGGGCGGCCAGGCCCGGGTGGAACTCGGGAGCCAGGCGGTCACCGAGGGCCACGACAAGACCCGCATCGCCGCCCACGAGATCGGCCACAACCTCGGCCTGCCGGACACCAAGCCCGGACCGTGCTCCCAGTTGATGTCGGGCTCCAGCGCCGGCACCACCTGCAAGAGCGCCGTCCCCAACGCGGCCGAGCGGTCCCGGGTCGAGTCCGCCTACGCCGGCCGCACCGCCGCGCACGACCCGGCGGAAGGCCACCTGCTGGTCGACGCGTCCTGACCGTGCGGCGGCGAGGGCAGCGCCCACTGTCCTCGCCGCCCCGGACCGGGTGCGGGGCCGGTGCGCCGCGATGCCCGGCACACCGGCCGACGCCGATCGACCTCCCTCGTGATCCTCCACGTGCCCGACAGTCACACGGCTCCGCGGAAAGGCGACTGACGCACCACCCGCCCGGCCCGCCCCTTCGCGCCGAGGCCACCTGGCTACGCTCGACCGCACGGGCGTACGCCGCAGGCCACGTCGTCCGGACCACCCCGCACGAGGCACGACAGTCGAAACGGCACAGGGACGAGCATGAGCAACCCACTGCAGGACCCCGGCTTCCTCCGGAACCCGTACCCCGTCTTCGCGGCACTCCGAGGCACCTCACCGGTCCTGAGGATGCCCGGCGGAGGAGGGAGGCCGAGCTACCTCGTCACCGGCTACGCCGAAGCCAGGGAGGCGTTCACCGACCCGCGGCTGTCCAAGGACACAGCGACCTTCTTCGCCGGCAAGGGCACCGGACGCACCCTGCACCCCGCCGTGTCCCGGAGCATGCTGGCCACCGATCCACCCCGGCACACACGACTGCGGAGCCTGGTGACGAAGGCGTTCACGCCGGGCGCCGTCGCGCGGCTCCGCCCGTACATCGCCCGCGTGACGGACGAGTTGCTCGACGCGTGGGTGCCCGGCGAAGTGTCCGACGCCGTCGAGAGCCTCGCCGTCCCGCTGCCGGTCACCGTCATCTGCCGACTGCTGGGGGTTCCCGACGCCGACCGCGCGGCGGTGCGCACCTGGTCCGAGGAGCTCTTCGCGGCCGGACAGCCCCAACGGATCGACGCCGCCTCGCACGCCGTCGCCGGCTACATGGCCGACCTCGTCGAAGCCAAGCGCCGCACCCCCGACGACAGCCTGCTCCACGACCTGATCCGTGCCCGCGACGGCGAGGACCGGCTCGGCGAGGACGAGCTCGTCTCCCTCGCGGTGCTCCTTCTCGTGGCCGGGCACGAGACCACCGCCAACCTGATCGGCAACGGACTCCTCGCCCTGTTGCAGGCCCCGAATGCGTTGCACCGCCTGCGAGATGAGCCGGCGCTGGTGAGCAGCGCCGTGGACGAGCTCCTCCGGCTCGACTCCCCCGTGAGCACGGCCACCTTCCGGTTCACCACCGAGGACGTCCGCCTCGGCGGCACCGAGATCCCCGCAGGATCCCCGGTGCTCATCGCGCCCGGCGCCGCCAACCACGACCCCGCGCGCTTCCCCGCCCCGGACCGGTTCGACCTCGACCGGGACACCAAGGGGCATCTCGCCTTCGGGCACGGCATCCACCGGTGCCTCGGAGCACCCCTCGCCCGCGCCGAGGGTGAGATCGTGTTCCGGGCCCTCGCCACGCGCTTCCCCCTGCTCCGTCTCGCCGTGCCCGCCGGGGAGTTGGAGTGGCGGAACACGAGGCTGGTGCGGGGCCCGGTCTCCCTGCCGGTGCTGCCGTGACCGTGCCTCACGCGCCGGCTCCGCCCGCTGCCTGCTCATCGCCCACCGCCCACCGCCCACGCCCCGGGCCATCCGGCTACTGGTGTTGACCCGGGCGGGTGAAGGTCCCCTCCGCCAGGCATCGGAGCCGGTCAGCGAAGGTACGAGGTCCTGCTGTTCGTGTCGCCTCCCGACAGCGAGGTTCCCGTGTCACCTGTCCGACAACGGCGGCTGCGTCCGCCGCACGTCCTGTCCGCGTTGCTGGCGGTGGCGCTCGGTACGGGCGCCGCCTCGCTGGCCGTCACCTCCCCGGCCGCCTCCGCGGGGACCCCGAGGGCCGGAGCCGTCCGGGCGGACTCGAAGCCGGTGCCCGAAGCGGCCGAGCCGAAGCCCCGGGGGGCCGGGACGCAGCGCCCGATCGGCCCCGACCCGGTGGTCGACCTGCTGGCGCACGGCAACCTGACGATGGCCTCCAACTCGGTTCTGACCTGCGACGACAGCGACGGCTCGGTCTGCAACGACACCGAGGGCACCAACAACGGCCGCACCAAGTTCGTGAAGACCGACCCGAACGCGCCCGGTGACAACGCGTCCTCCGCGCAGCTGGTGATCCCGGCCGGGGCGGAGGTCCTGTCGGCCCGCCTGTACTGGCAGTTCAACCCGACCAACACCAGTACCGCGGGCGGCACCTCCGGAGACATCAACACCGGCAACCTGGTGTCCTGGAAGGTCCCGGGCGGCACCTCCTACGAGCAGCTCACCGCCGACACCTACGACTGGTTCGACCAGCAGGTGGGCGGTACCCCGCCGGAGCCGCTGCTCGCCGGTGCGGGCGTGAAGGACGTCACCTCCCAGGTGAAGGCCGCCGGCCCGGGCAGCTACACCGTCGCGGACATCCAGGCGTGCGCCGGACGCTCCTCCGCCCAGAACTCCGGTGGCAACAACGTGGGCTGCTGGGGCGGCTGGTCACTGGTGGTGGCCTACCAGAACCAGGCGGACCCGCTGCGCTACCTCCAGGTCTGGGACGGCTTCCAACTGCTGCGCTCCCCCGACAACCTGGCCACGCTCACCCTCGCCGGCATCCGCACGCCCGCGACCGCCCCGCCGGCCACCATGGGCGTCACCGTCGGCGACGGCGACGTACCGATCGCGGGAGACCAGCTGCTGGTGGGCGCCGCGGCCGACAGCCTCACCCTGCTGCCGATGCCCGGTCCCACCGGCGTCGCCACCGACAACGCCTTCACCAGCCGGATCGACACGGTCAACGCCGACGGCACCGGTGCGAACCTCACCACCCGCGACCCCGCGCCGGTCAACAACTACGGCTACGACGCCCGGACGATCGACGTCACCGGCAAGATCCCCGCCAACAGCGCCCAGGCCGTGCTCCGGATCAACGGCGCGGGCGACGCACTGCACCCGCAGGCGGTCTGGCTCGCCGTCGACGCCCTCGAACCGGACCTGCAGATCACCAAGGCCAACACCCCGCCCGGCAACCCGAACGACAACCCGCCCGGCCTGGTCGGCCCCGGCGAGACCATCACCTACACCTTCGCCGTCGCGAACCGCCACCAGGACGGCACCACCGCCGACCTCGACACCGCGACCGGCGTCACCGTGACCGACCCGATCCCGGCCGGCACCACCTTCGTCCCCGGCTCCAACCCCGCCTGCCAGGCGAGCGGACAGACCGTCACCTGCACGGTCCCCGACCTGGCCCCGGGCGCCGAGGCCAACGTCACCTTCCAGGTCACCGTCGACGCGGCGGCCGCCGTCGGCACCCACCTCGACGACACGGCCACCCTCCGCTTCCAGGGCAACCAGACCCAGCGCGTCCAGGAGCGCACCAGCAACACCGTGCGCAACACCGTCGCCGCCGTGCCCGGCTACACCGTCGTCAAGTCCTCCGACCCCGCCACCGCCAAGCCCGGCGACACCGTCCGCTACCGGATCCGGGCGACCAACACCAGCCGGAGCGACGCCCCCGGCGTCACCCTGACCGACGACCTGTCCGGCGTACTGAACTCCGCCGCCTACAACAACGACGCCACTGCGGATTCCGGCCGGGTGCAGTTCGCCGGCACCGCCCTGACCTGGACCGGGGACCTGCCCGTCGGGGCCACCGTGACCATCGACTACTCCGTCACCGTACGCTCCCCGCTGGCCGCCGACGTGGTGCTGCGCAACACCGTCGCCTCCGACAGCTACCCGAACAACTGCCGTCCCGGCTCCACCGACGCGCGCTGCCGCGCCGAGGTCCCGGTGACCGGCCCGAGTCCCAGCCCGAGCCCCAGCCCGACGTCCTCACCGAGCCCGACGTCCTCACCCAGCCCCAGCGCCGGCGCCAGCCCGACCGCTTCGCCGAGCCCCGGCCCGACCACGAGCCCCGGCCCGGTGCCCGGCAAGAGCCCGACCCACGTCCCCCCGCCCCGCCCCGACCACGGCGGCCACCTGCCTCAGACCGGCAGCAACGCGGCCAGGGTCCTGCCCCTCGTCGGCCTCGCCGCGCTCGGCACCGTCGCGGTGGGAGCGCTCCTGTTGCTGAGGAGCCGGCGCACCCGCTGACTCCCGCACCTGCGCAATGCCACGGCCGCGCCCACGCCTCCCGCGTGGGCGCGGCCCCGTGCTGCCGGACGGGCCGCGGGGCCGGGACCAGCAGCCGGCCGGAGTCACGGTCGGGGCCGGGTCCCGGCCCGGGTCGGTGCGGTGGGGGCGGTGCGAGGGAGCCGGACGGCTGCGGCGAGGCCGATGAGGGCGGCGAGGGCGAGGGTGGCCATGGCGGCGGCGTAGGCGTTCTGGGTGAGGTTGGCGACGAGGATGGTGCCTGCGACGGCGGTGCCGAAGGAGGAGCCGAGGTTGGAGATGCTCCGGGACAGGCCGGAGATCTCGCCCTGCTGGTCCTCGGGGAAGGCGGACTGGACCATGTTCACGGAGGGGGTGAGCATGACGCCGAGGCCGAGGCCGATCAGCAGCAGCCCGGGGGCGAACGCCCAGGCGCCGGGTCGGCCGGCGACCAGGGCCAGCAGGAGGGCGATGCCGAACACGGCGAGGGCGAACCCGCTGATGATCAGGGTCCGTTGGGGGAAGCGCCTGGCGAGGCGTTCCGCGGCGAGGGAGGAGGCGAGCACGCCGAGGGTGGCGGCGGTGAAGATGACGCCGGTCTCGATGGCGTCGTAGCCGCGGACGACCTGCAGGTAGGTGGCGACGGTGAACGAGGTACCCATGAGGAGCAGCCACTGGGCGTTCTGGGTGACCAGGCCGAGGTTGGCCGTGCGGTTGCGGAAGAGGCTGGTGGACAGCAGTGGTTCCACCCCGGCGCGCTCCTCGCCGCGGATCCAGTGCAGGAACCAGCCCAGGACGAGGGCGCCGGCGGTGATCAGGCCGAGAGTCAGCCACAGGTTGTCGTCGGCGGCGAGGATGCCCGTGACGATCAGGACCAGCCCGCCCGCGGACAGGACGGCGCCGCGCACGTCGAAGTGGCGATCGGGGTCGGCGGGGAGCGGGTCGGCGATGTTTCGGCTCAGTGCGATGATCACCGCGACCACCAGGGCCTGGAAGACGAACGCGGCGCGCCAGCTGATCGCGGAGGTGATCAGGCCGCCGATCAGCGGGCCCGCGGCCGCACCGACGCCGCCGGCCGCCATGATGACCCCGAATGCGCGGGCGCGGGAGGTCAGGTCGGGGTACAGCAGCGTGGTGAGGATGTAGACGGGGGGAATGAGCAGGGCGGTGCCGACGCCTTCGAGGAGCGAGTTGCCGAGGATCAGCACGCCGAGTCCGGGGGCTACCGCGCTGAGGAGCGCGCCGACGCCGTAGACCGTGAGGCCCGCGAGGAAGCAGCGCTTGCGGCCGAACCGGTCGGTCGCCTTGCCGCCCGGGATCATCAACGCGGCCATGACGAGCAGGAACACGGTGATCGCGACCTGCACACCCTGCACGGTGGTGTCCAGGTCGTGGCTGATGTCGTTGATCATCACGTTCATGTTGGAGCCCGCGAAGCTGCAGATGAACTGCGCCAGCGCGAGTGGTGCCAGCATGCGTGAGCCGGCACCCGACCGGGCAGGACGGGCGTGTTCGCCGGCGGCGGGATCCTCGGTCACGGGAGCTGGCCTCTTTTCACGGCGGAAGGATCAGGCGCCCGACAGCGTCTCTCCATGGCACCGCCAAACTCGGCCCGCCGCATCCGGAACGGCGGCCCCGCACCTGCGGGCCGTCGCCGCGGCGGGTAATCCGCCGGGCGCTCCCTGCTCCCCCGGGCCGTCGGGCGTCGGGCCGCCGGGCCGCCGGGCCGCCGCGGGATCCGTGGAGCGGCTGCGCGCCGCCCGCGACCGCAACGCCGGACCCGCGGTCGGATTCGGCCCGTGGGCGGCGACCGGCACCGCGGTGGTCCGGGCCGGAGCTGCCTTCGAGATCTACCGCCACCTCGTGCCCGGCTCCGTCGGCCGCGCCGCCCGGCTCCTCGGCCTCCGCCTCGCCGCCCGACCACGCGGAGGCCCTGCCCCTGGGCCGGGTCCGCGCGGGTCGGACGGTCAGCCGGGCCCGAGGTTCGCCCGCGCGAAGCTCACTTCCTGTCAATCACATGTCAGTACACTGTCGTTGCCCACCATCGGGTGGGTACTCCATGGCGCCGTGGGTCGGTGTGACGACGAAGGGAGAGTCCGGTGAGCAGTCTCAACAAGGGTCTGGAGCGGATCGAAGTAGGCCTGTTGTGGGATCCGAGCCCAGCCGGCTCGGCACGTCACGATCTGGACCTCGTCGCCGCGACGTACACCGCCGACGCCCCGTCCGTCGCCCCCTCCTACCTGGTCCACTTCGACAGCCGCGCTCCCGACGGCACCATCACACTCACCAGGGACAGCCGCGACGGCAAGGGCCTCGGCGTCGACGAGCGCCTGGTCCTGGAGCTCGACCGTCTGGCGGACCGCTACCGCCGGGTTGTCGTGGGCGTCGCCATCCAGCAGAACGCCGGCCGGCTGACGTTCGGGGACATAGCGAACCCCGTGCTGAAGATCCGGAACGGGCGCGACGAGTTCGCGGTCGTGGACTTCTCCGGCACCGGTGAGGCCACGGCGGCGAGGGTCGCGGAGTTCGTCCGGGACAGCTCAGGGGTCTGGGGATTCCGGCCCGGGGTCCACGGCTTCGACGCCGATCCGGCGACCTTCGCGAGGATCATGGGCACCTGAAGCCTGCCGCAGCAGGCTGGGGCGGGTAGGCCGGGATTCTGTCCGAGCCGTACGAGTCGGTACCGCCCGCCGGCCGGCGCCGCATCAGGGTCTCAGCCGTACCGCTCGACGAGCGCGCTGCCGATCGAGGCCAGGCGGTCCCGCACACCCGGAGGGCCGGTCACGTCGAGCCATTCGACCAGTCCGGCGAGCTCGCCGGCGAGCGCGTACTCGTTGTAGCCGCGGATCACGACCTCGACGCGGCCGTCGGTCGTGGAACCTCCCACGACGAGCCGAGGGCCGAGCATCATTCGGAGCAGGCCCATCCCGTCGGGCGCGCACACCGCCTGGATCTCCAGGGGCGTCCGCCTGCGGTCGACCTCGTCGGCGATCTCGCGCCAGCTCGCGGCGAGGTCGAAGTCCGCGGGTCGCCGCGCGGGATCGCCGGTCGGGTCGACGGAGGACACGCGGTCGATCCGGAAGGTCCGCCGGCCGGCCCCGGTGTCGGCGACGAGGTACCACGACGGACCTTTGGCCACGATGCCCAGCGGGTGGACGGTCCTCGCGGTTTCGGCGCCCTTGCCGTCGACGTAGCCGAGCCGCACCTGGACGCCTCGGATCACCGCGTCCTGGAGCTCGTCGAGGAAGCGGGCCGGCCGGTGCTTGACCGGGCTCGACCCCCATCGTTGCGGGTCCATGACCAGCGACGACGCCGCGGCCTCGGCCTGCACCCGGAAGGGCTCCGGCAGGGCGTGGACGAGCTTGCGCAGAGCCGCTCTCACGGCCGGCGTCGCGGCCGAGGCCTGGCCCGCGACCAGGAACAGCGCACGGGCCTCACCCGCGGTCAACCCGGACAGGTCGGTGCGGGCGCCGCCCACGAGGCGCCAGCCGCCGCCCCGGCCCTGCACGGAGTACACGGGCACCCCGGCCGTGGCCAGGGCGTCGAGGTCGCGGCGGGCGGTGCGCTCGGACACCTCCAGCTCTCGGGCGACCTCCGCCGCTGTCACCTGCTCGCGCCGTTGCAGCAGGAGGAGGACGGCCACCAGCCGGTCGGTTCGCACGCCGGCAACACTTCCACACAAAACCGGTCATGGGGTGACCGGGTTCGTCGGCAGGATGGCGACATGGCCTCAGGGGCGAGTCGTACCACCCGCGACCGTGTCGGCCCCCGGCCTGCCGGGGCTGCACCGGCGCCGTCGTCGGGAACCTTCGCCGCCTGATCGTCCCGAATCCCGAAAAGATGAGGAAGAAATTCAGTGTTCAATCCATCCGATTTCCCCGAGCCCACCGTTGTTCCGGTCAACGGCGTGGAGCTCGAAGTTTTCGAAGCAGGTCGACAGAATGCCGGAAAGCCCATCGTGCTCTGCCACGGCTGGCCGGAGCACGCCTTTTCCTGGCGCCACCAGGTGCCCGCCCTCGTCGCAGAGGGATACCACGTCATCGTCCCGAACCAGCGGGGTTACGGCAATTCGTCCCGCCCGGCCGACGTCACGGACTACGACCTTGCACACCTGTCGGGTGATCTCGTCGGACTTCTCGATCACTACGGGTACGAGGACGCCACCTTTGTCGGTCATGACTGGGGTGCCATGGTCGTCTGGGGACTGGCCCTGCTGCATCCGGACCGTGTGAATAAGGTGATCAACCTGAGCCTGCCCTACCAGGAGCGCGGAGAAAGGCCCTGGATCGAGTCCATGGAGGAGGTACTCGGCGGCGACTTCTATTTCGTCCACTTCAATCGGCAGCCGGGCGTCGCGGACGCCGTGTTCGAAGAGAACACCTTCCAGTTCCTTCGCAACATCTACCGGAAGAACGAGCCCCCCAGGGAGCCTCGGCCGGGTATGGCACTGATCGATCTCGCCAGGGCGGAGAAGCCGCTCGGTGAGCCCGTGATGAGCGACGGCGAACTGGCTGTCTTCGTCTCCGCCTTCGAATCGGCGGGGTTCACGGGCAGTGTGAACTGGTACCGGAACCTCGACCGCAACTGGCGCTTGCTGGCGGACGTGGACCCGATCGTCCGGCAGCCCACACTCATGATCTACGGCGACCGGGACACGGTACGCAGGTCCGAGAACCTGGCCGAGTTCGTGCCCCAGGTGGACGTGGTCAGCCTGGACTGCGGCCACTGGATCCAGCAGGAGAAGCCGGTCGAGACGAACCGGGCGATCTCGGAATGGCTGAGGCGGCACGAGAGGGCCTGAGGATCCGTCCGGTCGATCATGTGATTCTCCGGGCCGGTCCTTCTCCTGAGCGGCTCGTCGAACCAAAGGCCGGAGTCGTCGGGACGAACGGAAGAGTTCGCCGACGGACCGACGCGGCCGGGTCGGGGGCAGGCGCGCCTGTCCTTGACCTTGCCGCAACGTCATGGTTTTCACTGGGTTCATGAGAATCGGCGAAGTCGCGGCGCTGGTCGGGGTCACCCCGCGGGCCGTACGGCACTACCACCATCTGGGGCTGCTGCCCGAACCCCTGAGACGCAGCAACGGGTACCGCGAGTACGGCATACGGGACGCCGTCCTGCTCGCCCGGATCCGTCGGCTGACCGAGCTCGGAGTCGGACTCGACGAGGTCAGGGACGTCCTGGCGGACGCCGAAGGCCATGACCTGAGAGAGGTCCTGGAGGAGCTGGACGCCGACCTGGCACGGCAGGAGGCCCTCCTGCGGGAGCGACGGTCGCGGCTGGCCGCGCTGCTGGTTCAGGCGCAGGAGGGGTCCCTGCTCCCCGGGGGACCGGTCTCGCCGGAGCTCGCCGGTCTGCTGGCCTCGCTCGGCGGCGCCGATGACTCGCCCGCGGCCGCGAAGGACCGCGAGCACCTGGCGTTCCTCGACGCCGCGACCCCGGAGGAACGGCGGGTGTCGCTGATGGCGGCGCTGCAGGAGATGTCCGAGCACGCGGGACAGGTCTACGGCCTGCTGGACGACCTCGTCGGTCAGGCGCCGGACAGTCCGCAGGTGGCACGGGCGGCCGAAGCGTTGGCGGCTCTTCTGCCCGACAATCTGGCGGCGCACGTTCCCGGCGCAGGCGCGTGGGGCCCGGCCGGGGCCCTCTACGAGGACCTGGCCCCGGCCCAGGCCGCGGCCGTGCACCGCGCGCTCGGACTCCTCAAGCGACGCCAGGGAGAGTCCGCATGACCTCCACGCCCCCGGCGCCCCGGCCGCAGCCCGCCGGCACCGCGCCACCGAAGCGCCCACGGATCGTTCCGGTACCCGTGCTGCGCGTCCTCGCACACGAGCGACGTGTCATGGAGAGCCTGGTCCGGTGGGTCACCCGCCGGCCGCACGGCACCGACGGAGCCGACGCGGTCTTCACCCACGGCCGGGACCAGGCCACGACCATGTACGCCCTCACCTTCGCCTGTGTGGTCGAGACCGGCGCCCTGTCCCTCCTCCTCGCCGGCCTACCCGTCCTCCACGCCGTCCTCCTGGTGGTCGACGTCTACACCGTGCTGTTCATCCTCGGGCTGCACGCCGCCTCCCGCACCCGGCCGCACGTCCTCGCCGGCCGCACCCTGCGGATCCGGCAGGCGGCCGGCGTCGACATCCGCCTCCCCCTCGACCGGATCGCCTCCGTCCGCCGCGACACCCGCTTCACCCACGAGAAGAAGGACGGCGAACTCAACCTCCCCATCGCCTCACAGACCTCCGTCACACTCGAACTCACCGAACCGGTCGACGCACCGACCTTCCTCGGCGCGCGCCGCCTCGTGACGGTGATCAGGCTGCACGCGGACGACCCACAGGCCCTCCACGACGCCGTCACGCGAGTACGGTTCACGCCCGGACCGGGCCCGGAGGCAGCCTCGCAGACCTGACCCGGGTCCGGGTCCGGGTACGGGTACGGGTCCGGTCCGGCAGGACCGCCGCCCTGCCCGCGGGCCCCGATGGCCCCTTGGTCCCCTCAAGTCTGTTGTCCTGTAAGGGAATCAGCCATTCTGCGTGTCCGCACCACACGTGAGCATCGGAGCCGTCAGTCTGGTGAGAGGTTGAGGGGGCCGGCGCCCGGGCCCTGTCCGCCCGTTCCTCCCTGTCCTCCCGTTCCGCCCTGTCCGCCTCTGCCGGAAGTGTTCTTCATGAGTTCACCGCCGTCGTTCTACTCACAGGCCGGAAACTTCGGGAGTGCGGTCGCGGGGGGTGTGGATCCGCGGACCGGACTGTTCAACGTGCGGATCTCGTTGGGGAATCTGGTCGGCAACCGCAATCTCGGGCCGTCGCTGCCGCTGGTACTGGGCTACTCACCGCTCAACGGCACCGATGCGGGCCTGGGGCGGGGCGTCTCGCTGGGGTTGACCGCCTACGACCGGGACAACCGGCTGCTGGTCCTGGCCTCCGGAGAGCAGTACAAGGTCCAGGAGACCGACAGCACGGTCGTCCTGAGGCAGAAGAAGCTGGACACGGTGCGCGTCACCAAGGACCGGGACGCGTACCGCCTGGTGCACAAGTCCGGCGACGTGGAGATCCTCACCGGGCCGCGGAACGCGTTCGGCCTCAAGGTGCCCACCACGCTGCTGACGCCCGCCGGGCACGCCCTCGGCCTGACCTGGGACTTCGGCCACGGCTCGGTGCCGCGTCTCAAGGCGGTGAACGACGAGAACGACACCCTGCTGACCGTGGACTACACCGGGAGCGCCAAGGCCACCCTGACGGTGCTGCCGGGGCACTCCGAGGGGTACCGCGTGGAACTGCGCTTCCAGGAAGGCCTGTTGTCGAGCGTGCACCACTTCGGGCTCGGCGCGGACGCGCCGCTGGTCTGGAGCTTCAGCTCCGAACCGGTGGGCCGGCAGGGGGCGTGGGGTTCCTGGATCACCCGGGTCGGCATGCCCGGCGGAATGTCCGAGACCGTCTCCTACTCCCAGGGCGGGACGGGTCACCGGTTCCCGGACTCCGCCGGACTGCCGGCCCTGCCCTACGTGACGCGGTACGTCCGCAGACCGGGCGGCGACCAGCCGCAGACCGAGGTGGACTACAGCTACACCGACAACAACTTCCTCGGCGGCCGCTCCGGTGCTGCCTGGAATTCCGACCTCGACAGTCTCTACGGGGCCCTGACCGGCTACACCTACGGTTCCACCGAGTCGGTCACCACCGGGGGCCGCACCACGAGGACCACCCGCACCTTCAACACCTACCACCTGCAGACGGACGAGACGACGAGCCGCAACGGCTGTTCCCGGCAGGTTCGCACCGACTACCACGCGGTCGTCGGCCGGCGGTTCGAGCAGCAGGACGACCGCTTCCAGCTCCCGAAGACCCGCACCGTCACCTGGACCGACCCGGACGGCCGATCACGCGCCGAGGTCACACAGACCGACTTCGACGACGCCGGCAACCCGCGCAGCCGCACCGATCCCGACGGGACCCGGACCGACTGGGAGTTCTACCCCACGGGCGGCAGCGGATCGGACTGCCCGCCCGATCCCCACGGATTCACCCGGTGGCTCAGGGCCGTCACGCACACGCCGCCGGGCACCGGGTTCGACGCACCCGCCGTCAGGACGTCCTACTCCTACACCTCGTACGCGACACCGGACGCGCGGGTGCCCACCGCGGTGGTGAAGTCCTCGGAACGGCACTACGCCGACGGCCGGCTCCTGCGGAGGGAGGACCTCGCCTACGGCACCTCGGGCCCGGAGTTCGGACGCATCACCGCGCTGGCCGAAGTCGAGTTCCCGGACGGCGAGGGCGGCGACTCCTACACCGCGTCCCACGCCTTCACCTTCCGGACGGACGGTGAGGCGCTGGTCCAGACGCACCGTCTGACGACCCACGACCGGTTGACGACGATGCGCTCGCAGCGACGCTCGCGGTTCACCGGGCGCCTGTGGTCGGCCACCGATCCGCAGGGCAACACCGTGACCACGAGCTACGACGGCCTGGGCCGTACGCTGACCCGCACCACCCACCCGGGCACCCCGTACGAGGCGACCGAGACCCACACCTACGAGGTGGGGACCTCCGCCCCGTTCGTCACGACATCCACGGACCCGCTGGGCAACCAGCGGCGCGTCAGCTTCGACGGCGCCGGGCGGCCGGTCGTCGGCGAGCGCCGGCACACCGGCGGCGACGGCACCTGGCAGGTCGTCCAGCGCGTGAGCTACGACGAACTGGGCCGCACGGCATCGGAGTCGGTGACGGACCACCTTCCCGACGGCGGCGGCAGAGCGGCCGAGCTGACCCGGATCCTGTCCTACGACGACTGGGGCCGGCTGTCGGCAATCGCCTGCGACGACGGCACCGGCCGGCTCACCCGGATCGACCCGGTCTCGCTGACGGCCACGGTCCAGCAACTGGGCGGCGGAAGCCCGGTGTCCGGAACGGGGGTGACCACCTTCAACACGCGGGGCGAGCCGGTGGCGACGGAGCGGTTCGACCTCAAGGGCGCCCCCTCCGGACGGCGCACACTGGAGCACGACGGCCGGGGCCGGCTGCGCCGCGAGACCGACGAGCTGGGGAACACCACGCAGTACGACTACGACATGCGCGGCCGGCTCACCCGCACCACCCTGCCCGACGGCACGGCCGTCACCCGCGCCTACGCACCGTTCTCCTCCGGCGGCCTCGCCACGACGCTCACCGTGGCCGGAATCCCCTACGGCGCGCAGACCTTCGACGGCCTGGGCCGACTGACCGGTACCAGCTCCGGCGGACGCACCTGGTCCTACCGGTACGCCCACGACAGCGACCCCCTCCCCACCCAGGTCACCACCCCCGACCAGCGGCAGATCACCTACGCCTTCGTCCCCCAACTCGGCAACGCCGTCTCCCGGGTCCAGGCCGACTCCCTCACCCAGAGCCTCGGGCACGACCCCGTCTCCGGCTTCCTGACGAGCGCGCAGGAGGCCGACGTCACGGTGACGCGCGACTACACCCCCGCCGGCCTGCCCCGCACCGAGACCACCACCCGATCCGGCGGTCCCGGCGTCACCGCGCGATGGACCTTCACGCCCGGCGGCCTGGAAACCGGCTACACCGGAGTGGACGGCACCGCCCGGCAGACCCTGCGGGACACCTTCGGCCGGATCACCGCCATCACCGACCCGGCGATGGGCGTGTCGGTGAGCTACGGCTCCGACGGCCGACCGACCTCGTGGACCGTCAGGGACCCGCAGTCCGGGTACACCCTGACCACCACGCTCACGCTGGACGACTTCGGCCGCGAGGTGACGCGCTCGACCCGGGACAGCCGGGGCCGCACCTGGTCGCTCACCCAGCAGTGGCTGGACAACGACCTCCTCGCCCGCAGGACGTCCACCTCCGGCACGACGCTGCTGCGCGACGAGACCTTCGGCTACGACGGCCGCAACCGGCTCACCGCCTACACCTGCGCCGGACCGACGCCCCCGACCGACGCCCAGGGCAACGGGATCACCGCGCAGACCTTCGACCACGACGCCTTCGGCAACGTCACCCGGTGCCGGTCGCAGTACGCCGACGGCTCCGACGGCTCCGACACCGCGACCTACCTGTACGAGAACCCGTCCGACCCGTGCCAGCTCACCGGCATCACCCACACCGGCGGCACCCACCCGCCCCGGATCACCCTGGCCTACGACGCGGCCGGGCGCCTGATCACGGACCGGGCCGGGCGCACGCTCGCCTACGACCCGCTCGGCCGCCTGCGCTCGACGGGCCCGGCGAACGAGTACGGCTACGACCCGCTCAACCGGCTGCTCACCCAGCGGACCGACGGCCACACCACCGTCCTCCACTACCGAGGCGAATCCCTCGCCGCCGTCACCGAGGACGGCCGGCCCGCCCGCCTCCTGCAGCTCGGCAACGGCGCCTACGTGGCCCAGTCGCGCGACGGACGCACCCGGCTGCTCACGACGGACGGCGCCGGCACCGTCCACCTGGCGGCCGGCGCCGAGGGCCAGGAACCGTACGCCCGCACCCCTTACGGCGAACGGCCGGTGGGCGGCGCCGACAGCCTGCTGGGCTTCACCGGCCAGCGGAGCGACCCGATGACCGGCTGGTACCACCTCGGCAACGGGGCCCGCGCCTACGATCCCGTCCTCCTGCGGTTCACCACCCCCGACACCCTGAGCCCCTTCGGTGCGGGCGGCGTCAACCCCTACGCGTACTGCGCGGGCGACCCCGTCAACCGGGTCGACCCGTCGGGCCACCTGAGCTGGCAGGCCTGGCTCGGCATCGGCCTGGGCATCGCGGGCCTCGCCCTGGCCGCCGTCACCGGCGGCATGGCCATCGTCGCCGCCGGCGGGGTGATGGCCGCGATCAGCGCCGCCTCCACCACCACCCTGGTCGTCGGCACGCTCGGCGTCGCCTCCGACGTCACCGCCATCGCGAGCGGTGCCCTCGAAACCGCCTCCCCCAAGGCCTCGGCCGTCCTCGGCTGGGTCTCGCTCGGCACCGGGGCGGCCGGGCTGGCCGAAGGCGGCGCGCGCCTGGCCCGCCTCGGGGCCGAGCGCGCCCCGGGCTTCGCCGAGGAGGCCGCACGCGGCTTCGGAGGGCCGGCGAAGAGGAAGGCCACGCTCGGTCTGAAGCTCGCGAAGACCGATCCCGAGCTCCACGGCCTGCCGGTCGTCCTACCGGACAAGACCCCCTGGGACATGTTCGTCATCGAGAACCGCAACGGTGCGAGGGTCTGGGTCAGCGAAGGCGAGGTCGACGGAGTCATGGTCAGGAGGGCTGCCCTGAACGCGGTGGCGCGCGGCAAAAAGGTCGACATTCTCAGCGGAACACACGGCGCCGAGCTCGGGGAGCGCACCGGCACGGAAGCGAAAGCGGAGTTCTACCACCAGGACGTCGGCGGCAGGCCGCACGCGGCCACGGGGCAGGAGAGCCTCTGGTCGCCGAACGTGTACGTGCACAACACGCCCCGCCTGTCGTTCGACCGGATCGGGGAGATCCTGCGAGGCGACTCCAGTCACGAAATCATCGTGGGCTTCTGCTGCAGCCGCAACGACGACGCCGTCCGGGAGTTCCTCGGCCTGGACGCCGGCTACTCGTACTCGCCACGTTTCGCCGAATTCCACACGGCGCTCTGAGACCCTGCCGCACGCCGCCGCACCATCTCGGACGAACGAAGGAGACCACGCATGTCGACATGGACCAGCGTGTCGAAGCTCTCGATCATCCTCGTGAGCGGAGACGAGACGTGCGACATCTACGCGAACGGGCGGAACAGGATCGGCGTGATGATCAGTATCGCGCCGACCGACGGCGACGGGGATCCCGTCGAGGTCGACTCCGCCCACCTGCTCGACCGCCTGTGGCTGATCGACTACGTCACCGAGTCGACACTCGACTGGAACGGCACATCGGGCTGGTGCTACACGGACACCACCAACGCCTTCACCGCCACCCCCGGCCTGTCCGGTGAGCGCGCCGAAGCCTCGTTCGACGACGACGGAACCCAGCTGGTCACGTTCTACGTGTACTGCGCCCCCGGAGCGAGCCCGAAGTCGATCGGCGTCCAGGTCAAGACCGACAGCGACCACATCATCAAGAGCTCCTTGAACGGAACGCACCGGGCGAAGGTCAGGCTCAATCCGCGGAAGGCCCTGACGTACACGCTGGCGGACGTCGCCTGGGACTACTCGCGAACGTCGACCAAGTACGGCGAAGACACGAAGTACGTGACGACGAACGCCTGGAACTACTACCTGTCCCTGCGATCCCCGGACAACTACTTCGTCACCTTCTCGGTGAGCAACTACTTCAGCGGATCCGGCTACGACGGGTTCTTCGCCTGCAACATCACCCCCGACAACCACCACAAGAACTTCTACGGCGGCTACGTCTGGTACCACGAGCCGCACGGTTCCGCGTACTACTTCGACAGCGACGGGCGCAGCGAAGCGCAGGTCGTCAACTTCCCCGACGGCAACAAGTGGTGGGACTACGCGAAGATCTACAACCGGGACAACCCCGACCAGTACCTGTGCTTCACCTGGGTGCACTCCACCACCGGCGGCAACGGATGGCACCTTCCGAACGGGCCGCTGGACACGTGGAGGGAGTGGTTCGCCCCGGAGATCCACGCGTACGACAGGTACGGCAACTGGGGCGCCTTCTGGGTGGACGGAGGGGACATCGTCGGCGGCCTCAACCTCTACGAGCTCAACCAGTAGGAAACGAGGTTCGAAGACCGCCGTCCGCATCCATCCCGCCCGCGGCGGCAGGAGGCGTCGATCTCCGCGATCTCCGCGATCTCCTCATCGAGGGCTGTCACCCCCTTCGCGAGGCGGGCCACCATGGAGGCGGCCAGTTTCTCCCCCGGCAGGGCTGTGTGCCAGGTTTCGGCCGCCTCGCCTCCGCCGGCTCGTCCCGTAGGGCCCGATGATGAGCACTGACGCCACGCCCAACCGCTCCTCTCTCGCCGATTGACTCACGGACGCCGCCCCGGCCGTCGCCGAAGTCCTCACCACCGAGTACCCCGTCCCGGCCTCCCGTTCCTACCTGCATCCGGTCCTCGGCCCGCTCGCCGCCGGGCCCCGCGTGGCCGGCGAACTGAACGCCCGGCTCGACCGAGAAATCGCAGGCGCCGCCAAGGGGCGTCTCGTACCCTCGTCCTCACCGGTTCGCCGAACAGCCACTGAGGATTGTGTGAAGCACTTCGATCTCCATGCCAGGATTCCGTTGCTCGTGAAGACCATGGCCGCTGCCGACCACAGCCCGGATGCTCAGCTGGTACAGACACGCCACCGCGCTTCACTCGTGGCGAGCTGGGACATCGAGCCCGGATCCACCGTCCTCGAACTGGGTTGCGGGCAGGGCGACATGACCGCCGTCCTCGCGGAAGCCGTCGGTCCCCAGGGACGCGTGGTGGCCGTCGATGTCGCCGATCCGACCTACGGGGCGCCGGTCACGCTCGGGGAATCGGCGGCCCGGCTCGCGGCGAGCCCGCTCGGGCCGCGCATCGACTTCCGCTTCAGCACGGACGTCCGCGACCTGTCGGTCGACTTCCCCTCCGACGCCTTCGACCACGTCGTGCTCGCCCACTGCTCCTGGTACTTCGCCTCGCTCGGGCACCTGCGCGACACGCTGGCCCGGGTGCGGCCCTGGGCGCGCCGGCTGTGGTTCACCGAGTGGGACCTGACGCCCACCCGCGGCGACCAGCTGGCGCACCTGCTCGCAGTACTGATCCAGGGCCAGATCGAGGCCGCGGGCTCACACGGCGAGGGCAACATCCGCACGTCCTTCTCCCGCGAGGCGCTGCTGCGGCTCCTGCCCGAGACGGGCTGGACAACGGACGGCGACGGGCCGGTCGACACCGACGCACTCCAGGACGCGGACTGGGAGATCACCGCCTGTCTCGACCTGACCACCGGGGGAGAACGATTGGCCGCGCTTTCCGAACCGGTACGGCAACTCGTCCTCAGCCAGAGCGACGTCCTGCGGGCCGTCGCCGCACCGCACGGGAACCGCCCGCTCGCAGCGTACTGGGTCACCGCACGCTGAAGTGCCACCCCGGCCAGACCGTCGAACTTCGACGAGACCGGCCACGCTTCAGTCTGCGGCCGGGTCGGGGCGGTCGCCGGGCTCGGCGGCGCCCACCGTCCACGGCCGCCCTGCGCTGCGGACCTTGCGCTCCAGCGCCGCCATGTCGCGGCGGCCTCTGCTCGGCTCCAACGCCGTTCTCCCTCTTCGGGCTCCTGTACGGCAGCACGCCTAGCCCTCCTTCAGCACCTCGCACAGCTGGGGCACTCCCTCCAGTTCGCCCATGGCAGAGCGGACGGCGATGAGGATGGCCTCCGACGCCCCGAGCGGCGGCACGGGTTGGGGGCGAGTATCGATGCGGGCCACGGCCGATGAGCCCACAGGGCCGCCCTCCACCACGGTGGAGGGCGGCCTCACCTCGTGTGACCTCCTGGAACTCAGGGGCCGGTCGGTGGATATGCCTGGACAAATCTCAGCAGTCGCACCTGTAGCGCCTGTCAGTGGTGGGTCATAGCCTGAGCGATCAAGCGAACGGACGAGGCGCACCGTTGCGTATAGACACGCGGCCGGGAAAGCTGAGTCCGGCCACGGACAAAAGCTGGAGTACCGTCGACGGCGTCGACGCCCTCGACGTGGAGATCGAGGCCGTCGACCAGGCCGAAGGCGGCATGGACGACCGGCGGGCGTTCACGCCGTCATGCTGCTGATCCGCACCGCCCGAGAACAACGCTGCTCGCGCCGCGTCGGCTCACTCTCGGGGCTGGTTCTGGCTTCTCAGCACCAAACTGGCATTTCACCCTGGCGGTTCCGGGGCGGCACAACGCGCTCAACGCCGCTGCGGTGTTCGCCGTCGGCCTGATACTCGGGGCCGAGCCCGCCGATTTCCAGGCCAATCCGTCACCGACGATCAGTCAGAAACGTCAGCAGAAGGTCAGCATCGGTACGAGCAGACCTTGCAAATCGCGCGTAGACCTGAGAATCAACGGCCCCACACCTGCCCCCCCGAGGGGGCAGGTGCGGGAGACGGAGCTCGCTCTGCCAATGACCTTGAGATGCCCGAAAAGTCCAGTCGGTAGCGACAGGGCACAGATGCTTTCCTCGAAGCATCTCCCCAGGTCAGCGCACCCTACCGCGGGGCTTGAGGGGTAGGGCCGGGAGTTCGGGGGCGTGGAGGCGGGGGCCGTCGTAGCCGTGGACTTCGCCGAAGCGGGTGCCGGTTTCCCAGTCGTTGCGGGCTTGGGTGATCTCCTCACCGGATCGGGCGATGAAGTTCCACCACATGACGAGTTTCTCCTCGAAGGGGTGGCCGCCGAGGAGGAGGAGGGTGGCGTCGGTGTGGGCGTGGAGGGGGAGGTGGGGGCGGCCGGTGCCGAGGTAGAGCATGGCGCCGGGGTCGAGGCGGAGGCCGTCGACCTCGGTGTGGCCGGACATGGTGAGTACGGCGTACTCGAAGTCGGGTTCGAGGGGGAGGCGGTGGTGGGTGCCCCGGGTGAGGGTGAGGTCGGCGCCGACGAGGGGGGTGTGGGTGGTGCCGGGGGAGGTGGCGGTGTCGAGGGTGCCGAGGATGACGGTGGCGTCGAGGCCGGGGGCGGTGACGTGGGGGAGGTCGGGGTGGTGTTCGAAGGCGGGGTCGGTGTGGCGGTGGGTGTCGGGGAGGGCGACCCAGAGTTGGGCGCCGTGCAGGAGGCGGGCGTGCGGGCGGGGGGATTCCTCGGAGTGGGAGATGGCGCGGCCGGAGGTCATCAGGCCGAGTTCGCGGGGGCGGACGGTGGCCAGGCTGCCGAGGCTGTCGCGGTGCAGGACCTCGCCTTGGTGGAGCCAGCTGACGGTCTGCAGGCCCATGTGCGGGTGCGGCGGGACCTGCATGCCGGGCTCCTCCGCGATGTCGTCCGGCCCGTAGTGGTCGACGAAGCACCACGCACCGACCATCCGGCGACCCATGTTCGGCAGCAGCCGACGCACCACGGTGCTGCCGCCGAGCGCGGTCTCGCGCGGGGCCAGCAGTTCGTGGACCGGGCCGCCGGGGGTGGACTCGTGCCCGCCCCGGACGGCGGGCGCGGGCGCGGGAGCGGAGGATGGGGCGGCGGGGTCGCGGACGGGTTCAGCCATGGTGGGCCGTACTCCCTGGGTCGGGGCGCGGGAGGCGCCGGGGGTCGGACGGTGCCGAGGGCTCGGCGCTCGGTCAGTGCCGGGCGGCGGGCACGATGGGGGTGCCGGCGGAGACCGCGCGGGTGACGGGCGTCCGGTCGGCGATGTCGAGCAGCCGGGCACGCTGGGCGTCGTCGAGGTCGCCGACGAGGTCGATGCGCCGGGTGATGCGGACCGCCTTCTCGGGGCCCTTCTCGTAGCCGAGGTGCACGCGGACGGTCGTCAGCGGCCAGTCCTTGCGCTGGGCGTACATCCGCAGGGTGATCGCGGTGCAGGAGCCGAGGGCGGAGAGGAGCAGGCCGACGGGGGTGGTGGCGGTGTCGGCGCCGCCGGCCGACTCCGGTTCGTCGGCGGACAGGCGGTGGCGGCCGGAGCGGATGTCGACCCGGTAGTCGTCGCCGGTGCTGGTGGCCACGGCGGCGGCGGACCGGACGAACTCACCCGCGGTGGCGTCCGGGGTGCCGGCGGCCGGTGCGGCGGTCACAGGCCGAACCGCTCGTGCTGGGCGGACGGCACCAGGTCGGTGTACTCCGGGTGCTTGCCCAGCCAGCCGCGGATGAAGGGGCAGTACGGGAGCACGGCCAGCTCCCGGGCCCGGGCGTCGTCGAGGGCCGCGCGGGCGAGGGCACCGGCGAGGCCACGGCCGCCGAACCGCTCGTCGATCTCCGTGTGGATGAAGGCGATCTCGCCCTCGTAGCGGTGGTACTCGGCGAAGCCGGCGAGTTCGCCGTCGGCGGTGATTTCGTAGCGGGACTTCTCGGGGTTGTCGGCGACACTGGTGGTCGACATCGTTCCTCCTGGGCTCGCTCAGTGGTCGATGCATCTAATTTATCATTCAACTAATAGTGGATCAACACCCTTGGGTAGCGGCAACGGCACCGGCGGCCCCCGGGGGGGGTCGGGGGGCGGCCCGTCCGCCGGCGCGAGCCGGCGGTTCCGGGAGGCAGATCGGGATCTGCCGTCGTCGGGCGGTCGCCCGGTCAGGTGGGTCGCCCGGTCAGGTGGATCGGGTGGGTCGGGTCAGCAGGACCCGGCCGGGCGGTCGCGGACCACCAGGTCGGTACGGCCCGCCGAGCCGTCCAGCCAGACCACCCGGGTGCCCTGGTCGGCGGCCGGCAGGTACTGGCCGCCCCGGTTGCAGGAGACCCGCTGCGGGGTGCCGCCGGTGATCGGGATCTGCCAGATCTTGGACAGCGCGGCGTTGGACCAGCCACCGGCCGGCCGGTCGCCGTCCCGGTACCCGAAGGTGACGGCGCGGTCGGAGGCGGTGATGGTGGGGCGCAGCTTCGCGTACGTCGAGTCGCCGGGGAGCAGCTCCGTCACGCCGGATCCGTCCGGCGCACCGGACCGGATCGAGCTGCGCCCGGTCCGGTCGGCGGGGGTCTCGACCCAGAGCACCCGGCCGCCCGCGAGCACGGTGGAGGAGACCGACGCCCCGCCGGCGGCGGGGTACCGGGCCACGACCTTGCCCTCGGCGACCGAGTACACGGTGGCCGCCGAGGAGCGGGTCTCACCGGTCGTCCAGTCCTCGCTCCAGCCGAGCAGGCCGTCCTTGACACTGAGTGCGGTCACGTCGTGGTCGTCCGCCACGGGGAGTTCCACGGCGGGGGCCCCGTCGCGGTGGAGCTGGATCCACGTCCGGCCGGACCCGAAGTCGTTCACCCGGAAGGCGACGGTCCCGCCGGAGACCTGGACCTCGGAGATGTACTGGTTGGCGCCGCGGTGGACGCTGCGGAGCTCGCCGCCGTTCAGCGGGCGGGCGAAGACCTCCATCCCCCAACTGCCCTGCGCGTCGGCCCCCATGGAGGCCCAGGCGGCGGAGGTGCCGTCGGTGGCGGGCCAGCCGTGCGAACGGCCGTCGGCCGGGCTGATCCTGGTCGGCGTGCCGCCGCCGGTGACCGCGCCGGTGAAGACCGAGAGGAAGCCCTTGCCGCCCTTCTCGGCGGTGGCCGCCACCCAGCGGCCCTTGGCCGCGGCGGGGGCGATGCTCACGGTGGAGGCGTCGCGGAGCAGCACCCGGCTGTCCAGGCCGATCCGCTGCTGCCAGCCGGCCCGGATCCCGTGTGCGTCGAAGGCGTTGGCCACGGTGCGGAGTTGGGCCCGGCTGAGGCCGAGGGCCCGGCCGGCGGCGAGCACCGCGTTGCGGCCGTCCACGAAGTCGTCGACCGGGGTGAGGTACTCGGCGAGCGCGCGGTAGACCAGCCGGTCGGCGGTGAGCGGGTCGAGGGTGCGCCGGATGTCCCACAGCGCGCCGGAGAAGATGGTGGAGTTGAGGTGGACGCCGCCGCTGTCGAGGGACGGCGAGACGCCGAGGTAGTCGTCGACGGTGGTCCGGTGGTCGTCCATCCGGCGGTCCGCGCAGTCCTCGGGCGTGCCGGTCAGGCAGAGGCTCTCGCCGAGGAGCGCGGCGCGCGGGTCGTTCATCGCCGTCCCGCGCGTGGTCACCTCGATGGCGTTGCCGAAGTAGTCGGCGAGCGCCTCGTTCATCGCGCCGGACTGGCCGAGGTAGACGAGGTTCGCGGTGTTCCCGATGACGCCGTGGGTCATCTCGTGGCCGGCCACGTCGAGCGCCACGGAGAACGGGTGGCGCTTGTCGCTGGCAGCGCCGTAGAGCATCTTCGAGCCGTCCCAGTAGGCGTTCACCATGGGCTTGCCGCCGGAGGTCAGGTTGACGACGGAGGTGATCGCGCCGCCCTTGCCGTCCAGGCCCTCCCGGCCGAGCCGGTCACGGTAGAAGTCGTACACCGCGCCCGCGTTGAGATGGGCGTCGGTGGCGCCGCTGGTACCGGTGCCGGCCGGGAAGTCCGGCGTCGGGGAGACCGGCGGGAGGACGCCTGCGGGGATGCCTCCGTTGAAGTCGAACTCGTCGCGCGCGGCCGCGTCGTAGGTGGTGAGCGAGGCGGACCGGGTGACGTCGACGAGCTGGTAACTCCCGTCCGGGAGGCGGACGATGTTGACCTTGGCGGAGCGGCCGAGGACGTCCGGGGCGGTGCCGGTGGCGGCCTCGGGGGAGGTCGCCGGGGTGCCGGGCGTGCTCTCCGCCCGGGCGGCGGCGCCGCCCGCCGGGTACGGGGAGCGGGCGTCGTGGGCGAGGGCGATCACGCCGGCGGTGGCGTCCACGTAGACCTCGCGGGCCGGGCGGCCTGCGGCGTCCGGTCCGGCGCCGCGCACCGTGAAGTGCCGTGCCAGGCGGCCGGTGTCGCCGGGCAGGATCACCAGGCCGCGGTCCTCCGCGGTGGCTCCGGCCCGGGCGCCCGGGTCGTCGACCGAGGTGAGGGCCAGCTCGCGCAGCACCGCGTCCGGGACGGTGGCGGCGGTCGGCGCGGACAGGCCGGTGAAGTACTTCCCGCCGACCGACTCGACCCGCTGCCCGGCTCCGTCGCCGGTGAGGTGCACCAGGTACTGCCCGCCGAGCACCGGGACTCCCCCGTACCGCTGCTCGAACCTGACGGTGCGCCGGCCGTCGGAGGCCCGCTCGGTGCCGAGTTCGGCCAGCTGGGCGGGGTCCACGCGGTAGCGGTCCGGGTGGGCGGCGAGGTGGGCCAGTGCCGCGCCGGCCGGGTCGGCGCCGACGGCGGGCTCGGACAGGCCGGTGACGAGCTGGGGCGCGGCGGTGTCCCGACCGGCGACCAGGCCGGGCACGGGGTCGGGTTCGGCGGCCGGTCCGGCGAACGCCGGTGGGACGCCGAGCCCCAGGCCGAGCACGACGGCGGTGCCGACGCCGAGCACCTTGGGCATGCGGGAACGGTGGAGCACTACGGATCCTCCCCTGGACCACGATTCAGTGGAAACGGCCGGCGGGAGACGGGCCCGCACGCCGGCTCACGCCCGGCCGACAGGCTGCCGGGAGGGCGAAACGGGGCGGGCCGGCGCGATGCAGCACCAGGCGCATCGGATCTTCCAACCCCCGACGGCCCGCCGTGCACTGACCATAGGACATCGGGCGTCATATGTCGACGACTGACCTATTGGGGGTCGTTCGGGCCCGAGACGCGGCACGGCCCGGTGCGCGGTCGTGCCGCGCACCGGGCCGTGTTCCACAGGGGGCCGGAGGTTCGGCCGCACCGGCCGGGAGTCTCGGGACCGGCCGGTACGGCCGGATACCGCCGGGCCGGCCCCGGTCAGGATCGGTCAGAGGTGCTCAGGAGTGGCGGAGGAGTTGCGGAGAAGCTCAGGACCGGCCCGCGGCCGGCCACTGGGCGACCGGACGGAGACCCTCGATCACCGGGGTGACGGTGGTGCCGGCCGGCACGAAGGAGTCGAAGTCGATCCGCGGGTCGCCGACGTCGACCGTCACCAGCAGCAGGTACCGGTTCAGCCGGGTGGTCACGTCCGCACCGAGGAGCTCGACCTTCTCGACGTTGCCGGAGTGGCTGATCGGCCGGTCCGGCAGAGCGGCCAGGTAGGGCGAGACCGCGTCCACGAAAGCCTGTCGCGCGCGGATCTCCTCCTCGATCTGCTCGGGGGTGACCTCGGCCCCGTCCTCCCCGGTCTCGATGCCGGTCGGGGGCGCGTCGATACGGAACACTGTGATCATCTTCTGGAACTCCGGATCCTCGGGGCGGCCGCCGCGCGGGAGCCGCCCCACCGGCGGCACCCCGATGCGTGGACGGACGGCTGGGACCGGGAGGCGTCGGACCTGCCGCCGCGGCCTGTCCGGCATGCTGACGCACCGCCCCGGATCCGGCGGGCACGGCGCGCCAGGCGGGCGGAGGAGTCGACCCCAAGGAACCACCGCGGTCCGCCCCGACGCCCCCGCCCCGGGCGTCCGGGGGACGGCGGACAGGGGACGGGGGAACCGGGAGCAGCCGGACGAAGCTGCCGGCGGGTTGCCCCGAGCCCCCTGCCCCGGCGCCAGGCCGGAACCGAGGCCGGCACCGGAGGCGGAGCCATGCCCGGACGCCCACGTCACAAGGCGGACGGGGAGGAGGATCAGCGCTCGGCGAGGGCCTCGCGCAGGGTGGCCACGGCGAGCGCGATCGCCGCCTCGGCGGCGTGCGTCCCGCGCAGCGCGTCGAGCATCACGAAGTCGTGGATGATGCCCTGGAAGCGGACGGCGGTCACCGGCACGCCCGCCGCGCGCAGCTTGTTGGCGTAGGCCTCGCCCTCGTCGCGCAGGACGTCCGCCTCGCCGGTGACGACCAGGGCCGGCGGCAGGTCCGCGAGCTGTTCGAGGGTGGCGCGCAGCGGCGAGGCGGTGATCTCGGCGCGCTGGGCCTCGTCGGTCGTGTACTGGTCCCAGAACCACTGCATGCCGTCGCGCCGCAGGAAGTAGCCCTCGGCGAACTGGTGGTAGGAGGCGGTGTCGAAGGCCGCGTCGGTGACCGGGTAGAAGAGCACCTGGTGGACCAGCGGCAGCCCGCCGCGCTCCTTGGCGAGCAGGGTGAGGGCGGCGCTCATGTTGCCGCCGACCGAGTCGCCGGCGACGGCGATCCGGGTGGCGTCCAGGCCCTTGGCCGCGCCCTCGGTGACGACCCAGCGGGCGACGGTCCAGCTCTGTTCGAGGGCGACGGGGTAACGGTGCTCCGGGGCCCGGTCGTACTCCGGGAAGACCACGGCCGCGCCGGTGCCGACGGCCAGTTCGCGGACCAGCCGGTCGTGGGTGTGGGCGTTGCCGAAGACCCAGCCGGCGCCGTGGACGTAGAGGACGACGGGCAGTTCGCCCACCGCACCGGCCGGGCGGACGATCCGCGCCCGGACCTCGCCGGTCGGGCCGCCCGGTACGGTCACCCACTCGTCGTCCACGTCCGGGCGGGCGCTCCCGCCGGACTGGACCTCGTCGACGGCGGCCCGGCCCTCCTCGGGCGGCAGCTGGAAGAGGAACGGGGGCTTGGCGGTGTCCGCGGCGAACGCCGCGGCGGCGGGTTCCAGGACGGGGGTGACGGGGGCGGAATCGGTCATGGTGCGGCCTCTTCGGTGCGGGGGGATCGGTGCGCCGACCTCGGCGGGAGGCGGCACAACCGACCGTAGGCCAGGGGTCACCGACCGGCTTTGCCCGGCGCGCACAGCGTTTGACCGTCCGTGCACACCGGCCCCGAACGGAGTCAGGAGCCGTGCCCCTCCCCCGGAGCAGCGGTTCGCCGTCGGCCTCGCCCGACGGAGCCGCCGTTCTCCCGGTCGCACGAACGGGTGAGCTTCGTTGACACGGAGTCGAAACGGGTTCTCGGAGCACCTCAGGAATGCATGCTTCAGACGCCGTCGCCCGTACATGGGCCCGGCCGGCGCGCGGGTCGCGCCGCAGGATGCGACGAGGGATCGGCACTGATGGCAACAGGCACTGTGAAGTGGTTCAACGGCGAGAAGGGCTTCGGGTTCATCCAGCAGGACGACGGCGGCCCGGACGTGTTCGTCCACTTCTCCGCGATCCAGACCACGGGCTTCAAGGAGCTGGCCGAGGGGGCCCGGGTCGAATACGACGTCACCCAGGGGCCCAAGGGGCCGCAGGCGGAGCAGGTCGTGCCGATCGCCTGACGGGTCGCTCGGCACCCGGCCCCGAACGGCCGGTCGGCGGCACCACCCGTCCGGGAGCTCCCCGGACGCCCGCGCGGCCCTCACACGATCCCGGTCCCGGCGACGAGGCGGGGGGATCGGCGTGGGGGCCGCCGTGGCGCGGGCGGCACACCTCGCCCCGCAATTCCGGCCGGCCCGGCCCCGGCACCCGGGTCCAGCAGGGCCCGGCCGCGGCGAACGGCCGGCCGACGTGTGAACCGCCCCCGCCGGCCCGGGCGGCCCGGCTCCGAAGCTGACGGGCCGTCGGCGTAGGATCCGACGGTCCGATGATCATCGAAGTCCACGGAGGCGCCGGCCCATGGCGGAACAGCGCGTTGTCATCGTCACCGGCGGCGGGACCGGGATCGGCGCGGCCACCGCCCGGCTGCTGCGCGACGACGGCCACCAGGTGGTCGTCTCCGGCCGGCGCGGCGAGCCGCTGGAGCGCGTCGCCCGGGAGACCGGCGCGCTCGCCCACGTGTCCGACACCACCGACCCGGACGGCGTCCGGGAGCTCGTGGCGGCGGCCGTCGCCGCCTTCGGACGGCTCGACGGGCTGGTGCTCAACGCCGGAGTGGGCCGGCCCGGCTCGGTCGGCGACGTGACGCCGGAGGACTGGGAGCTGGTCATGCGGACCAACGTGACCGGCCCGTTCCTCCTCCTCCGGGCGGCGCTGCCGCACCTGCTGGAGTCGCGCGGGGCGGTGGTGGCGGTCGCCTCGGTCTCCGCCCTGCGCAACGGCGCCGCCAACGCCGCCTACGCGACCTCGAAGGCCGCGCTGTTGCAGCTCTGCGGCTCGCTGGCCGTCGACTACGGCCGGCTCGGGCTGCGGGCCAACACCGTCTGCCCCAGCTGGGTCCGCACCGAGATGGCCGACCGCCCGATGGCACGCCTCGCGGAGCGGGCGGGACTGGCGGGCGGCGTCGACGAGGCCTACGAGGTGGCGACCCGGCTGAGCCCGGCGGGCCGGCCCGGCGAACCGGAGGAGGTCGCCGCGGCCGTCGGCTGGCTGCTGTCACCGGCCGCGAGCTACGTGAACGGCGCGGTGCTCACGGTCGACGGCGGGGTCACCGCCCTCGACCCGGGCACCACCGCCTTCGACTTCCGGGTCGAGCCGCGCCGGGACGCCTGACCCCGCCCGGGGCCGGCCGGGCCCTCCCGGCCCGGGCCACCTCCGCCGTCGCCGGGAGCGGCTCACCAGGGGGCGGCGCGGCGGGGAGCGGCTCGGCGGGGAGCGGCTCGGCGGGGAGCGGCTCGGCGGCCGGGTCCACGACCTCACCCGGACGGTTCGCGCCGCAGGTCTCGCTGCGGGTTCCACCTCGGGATCCGCCGCAGCCTTCCTCGTGGGCCGCCGGTCCGGCCGCCGGTCCGGCCGCCGCTGCGCAGCCCCGGTGCCAGCAGCAGGGTCACGGCCAGCGACAGGGCCGCGGTCGCCGCCATGCCGGTGGCCGGGGAGGTCGACTCGGCCAGGGCTCCGGCGACGGCCGCCCCCACCCCCTGCATGGCGAGCATGCCCGAGGTGTGCAGCCCGAGTGCCTGCCCGGCGAGCCGCCCGGGGGTCAGCTCCATCAGCCGGTCCTGGAGCAGCAGGCCCGTCGCGTACCCGAACGTGGCGACCGTGACCAGCGCCACCGCGACCGGCAGGCCCGGTTCCAGGAGGAAGAACAGGTAGGGGGCGGCGAGCAGGACGCAGAGCGGCACGACCCAGCCCTCCCGCCGGCGGGCCGGCAGGAAGCGTCCGACGACCGCGTCCCCGGCCAGCATCCCGAGCGCGCCGCACGCGAAGAGCAGGCCGGACCCGTGCGGGCTGTACGGCACGTAGAGGGCCTCCGCCCCGACGATCAGACCGTTCGGCACCCAGAGCGCGAGGTACACGTACCGGCGCGGCACCGAGGACCAGAGGAGCACGTCGGTCCGCCAGGTCTCGGCCACCGACGGCCGTCCGGACGCCCGGGCCGGCCGCCGCCCCAGCCCGAACCGCGCCACCCCCGCGGACAGCAGATGGAGGGCGGCTGCCACGAGCAGGGTGCCGCGTGGGGAGAGGACCGTCACCAGGACGCCCCCGGCCGCGAATCCGCAGATCTGGAGGACGCCGGCCGACATGCCGAGGACGGACCTCCCGAGCAGGCGGCCGTCGCGCGCCAGGATGTCGTCGAGCAGCCCGTACCGCGCACCGCCGCCGACCGCGCCGGCCACGCCGAGCGCCAGCAGGACCGGGAACAGCGCCCAGAGCGGCATCCCGGGGACGGCCGGCGCGGCCGTGCCCGCACCCAGGAGGAGCGCCACCCCGGTCAGCGCGGCGCGCGGCGGCAGCCGGTCCGCCGCCGAGAGCACGGTGACCGCGCCGACCAGTTGCCCGAGGGCCGGACCGAACATGGCCAGCGAGGAGAGGAACGGGGAGCCCGTCCGCCGGAACACCAGCAGGCCCAGTGCCGGACCGCCCAGCGTCTGGGCCGCGGTCTGCCCGGCCGAGGCCAGCAGGAGCGGGGTGAACTCCCCCGCCCGGAAGAGCTCTCGGTAGGTACGCATGCCGGGGAGTCTCGTCGGCCCGGCGTGCGGGGCGTTAGGTTTTCGCAGGGAGGCGAAAACGCATGGGGTGGTGGCAGGTCGACGCGGACACGCTGGCGCAGAGCCGGTTCGTCGTCTCACCGCTCGCCGAGACCGTCGCCGCCCTCAAGACCCTGCGGCACGGCACCGCCGCGCACCCCGGCGAGCGCCGGTGGCTGGACGCCCACCTGCCCCGGTACCGGGAACGCTCGGCCGCCGACCCGGTCACCGCCGCCCTGGTCGGCGCGGCCCTCGGCCCCCGGTGGAACGCCACCTTCCTCACCCCGACGCCCGCCGCCGAGAGCGGGGGCGGGGACCGGGGCGAGGCGGCCTTCGCACGGGAGCTGGAGCCGGTCCGGGCCACCCCGCCCGGCGTCGTCCGGGCCGACCTCGCCGAGGCCCTGGGCGGTCCGGTGCCGGAGCTGCTGCGCCGCGACGACCTGGCGGAGCGCGCCGCCGACCTGCTGGCGTGGGTGTGGACGGAGACGGTCCGGCCGTCCTGGCCGCACCGCAGGCGGATCATCGAGGCCGACGCCCTCGCCCGGACCGCCCGACACGGCACCCACGGGTGGGCCGCCGCCCTGGACGGGATGCGCCCCGGCCTGCGCTGGCTCGGCGGGAGCCGCCTGCAGGTCACCCCGTCCGACAGCCCTCCGCTGGAACTCGCCGGTGCGCAGCTGCTGTTCGTCCCCGTCACCCCGAGCCGGAGCTGGGTCTGCTGGGACGTCCCGCCGGTCGACGGCCGGCGGGCCCGTCCGGGCCGGCGGTACGCGGTCGTCTACCCCTGCGCGGGCGTCCTCGCCGAGGAGGGGCGGCGCCCGGTGCCGCAGGCGCTGGCCGCACTCCTCGGCCCGGCCCGGGCCGGGCTCCTCACCCAGCTCGACGTACCCAGGACCACCACCCAGCTGGTGGCGCTCACCGGGCTCCCGCTGGGCTCGGTGGGCCGCCACCTCCGGATCCTGCGCGAGGCCGGCCTCGCGCACCGACGCCGGGTCGGCCGCTCGGTGCCGTACGTCCTCACCGCGGCGGGCCGGGTCCTGCTGGACGCCTGCCCGGCCGGGCCGGAACCGTCCTGACGGGGGCCCGGGCCCCGGCCGGCCCCGCCCGGGGCGACGGGCCGGTCGGCTCAGGACTCCTCGGCGGCGCGCTGCGCCTGCTTCACCCGCTCGGCCAGTTCGTCCGCCGGGATCCGGCGGACCTGGACGTGGTGGCGCTCGGCGAGCCGGTCGACCGGCTCCGGCGAGGTCTCGACCACGTCGAGGACCAGCAGGCTGTGGCCGTTCTCCACCTGCTCGCTGAGGACGATCAGTCCGGCGCCGCCGTCGGTGTCCCGCCGGTTCTCGGCGGCGCTGCCGAGCGCCGTTCCGGCCGCCCAGCCCAGCAGCCCGCCGATCGGTCCGGCCAGCAGGCCGGCCAGGCCGCCGACCACACCCGCACCGACGGTCGACGCGCCCGCGCCGCGGACCTGGCTGACGGGGAAGTCGAGGGTGCCGTCCGCCAGCCGCTCCACGATCGCGGACTGGCGCAGGCCCGGCAGGTGCTCGGCGTCCTCGAAGGCGGCCCGGCAGGACTCCCGGTCGGTGAAGTCGAGCAACAGGACGTGGTGGTTCTCGCTCATGGCCTCGACGGCTCCTCTCACGGCGGGGTGGGGCCAGTCCAGCTTGGTCCAGCCCCGGGCCGCCCGCCCTGCGGTGGTCCACCGTCCGGGGCCGCCCGCGCTCAGTCCGCCGCGTAGGCGCGGCGGACGTTGCCCTTGCTGTCCGCCAACAGGTAGCCGCCGTTGCTGTACGCGTCGGAGAGGTAGACCCGGATGCTCGCCACACCGTCGCTCGACCAGGCGTCGATGATCAGGTAGCGGCTGGTCGGGTTCTTGACGTTGAGCGACTCGTCGGCCTTCTTCAGCAGCGCCGGAATGACGTCCCAGTCGTACTGGGCGAGGTCGACCGGCTTGTCCTTGCCCATCGATCCGCCGACCCGCCGGGTCGTCGCGCCGTCGCGGTAGTCGATCCAGTCGTAGCCGCGGCCGTCGGCGGTCGGCACCTGGGCGCTGGCGTAGTTGGGGTAGACGGTGAGCTGCTTGACCTTGGTGCTGCCGGACTGGGCCGTCACCGCGGCGACCACCGTACGGACGCCGTCGGGGGTCATCAGGTCCTTGGGGGCCGGGGTGTTCTTGGCCGTCTGCTTCGTGGTCGGCGCGGCGGGGGTGGTCGCCGCGGGCGGCGGGTCCACCGGGGCGGCCGAGCCCGTCGACGTCGGGGACGCGCCCGGGACGCCGGAGGCGCTGGGGGTGGTGTTCGACCCGCCGACGGTGTTGCCGTGCGGCCGGAGCGACCAGGCGAGGACTCCGGCCAGCGCGACGCCCACCACCGCGACGGTCACCGCGGCGCCGGTGCGGCGGCGGGCGGGCCGCTCCGGTGCGGTCGTCGAGAGGCCGGCCCGGGTGGTACCGCCGAGGTAGTGGGTGGACGTCGGGCCGGGGTGGCTGCCGGTGGTGGCGAAGTCCCTCCGGTGGAGCCCGCCGGTACCGAAGCCGTCGGTACCGGAGCCGTCGGTACCGAAGCCGTTTGTGCCCGAGCCGCCGGTACCGGAGCCGTTTGTGCCCGAGCCGTCGACCCCGAACCCGTTGACGGCGAATCCGGTGGCGTCCGTCCCCGCGACCGCGGGACCGGTGGGGAGGGGCCCGCCCGCCGAGGGGTGCGGGGTGTCCATGTGGGTCGGCGCCCAGCCGGCCGTGGGAGCGGACAGCACCGGTCCCGGACCGTGTCCGACCCCCAGGCCGGCCCCCTGTTCGGCGGCGGCGAAGGCCCGGTCGAGCTGGTCGGCGTCGGGCCGGAGTCCGGGGTCGCGAGCCAGCAGTCCGGCCAGGACCGGGCCGAGCGCGCCGGAGCGGGTGGCCGGGGGCAGCGGTTCGTCGAGGACGGCCGCGAGGGTGGCGAGCGTGGTGGCGCGCCGCAGCGGGTGGTGCCCCTCGACGGCGACGTAGAGCATCATGCCGAGCGACCAGAGGTCGGAGGAGGGGTTGCCCTCCTCACCGCGGATGCGTTCGGGGGCGATGTACTCGGGTGAGCCGATGAGCGCGCCGGTGGCGGTGAGGGCGGTGGAGTCCTGCACCGCGGCGATGCCGAAGTCGGTGAGCACGGGGGTGCCGTCCGGGCGGAGCAGGACGTTGCCGGGTTTGACGTCGCGGTGCTGGATGCCGGCGGCGTGGGCGGCGCGGAGTGCGGCGAGGACGCCCCGGCCGATGCGGGCCGCCTCGGGGACGCTGAGCGGACCCCGGCCGATCCGGTCGGCGAGGCTGCCGCCGCTGACCAGTTCCATGACCAGCCAGGGGTGGGGGTGGCCCGGGGTGTCCACGATGTGGTGGATCACGGCGACGTTGGGGTGCTGGAGGCGGGCGAGCGCGCGGGCCTCGCGCAGGACGCGTTCGCGCAGCTCAAGGGCGCCCGCCGGGTCCGCGGCAGCCATCGCCGGGTCGGGCGGCCGGACTTCCTTGAGCGCGACCTCGCGGTGCAGCATGGTGTCGCGGGCCCGCCAGACCAGGCCCATGCCCCCGCCACCGAGGCGTTCCAGCAGTTCGAAGCGGTCGTCGATGAGCCGTGTCTCCGGCCCCCCAGTGTTCATGGCGCACATGGTAGGGGCCCACGGCCCGACCGTGCCCACCACCCGGTCCCACCTGCTGTCCGACCTGCTCCGGACCGGCCGTCCGCCCCGCTGACGCACCGGCCCACCGACCGGCCGGCTCCCGGCCCGGGGCGCCGCGGGAGCGGCGGCGGTCGTCGTTGTTGCACCCGGGTGGGCGAGCCGCAACCGCCGTCCGGGTGGCACTGGCGCGTCACGGTCCGCGCACGCCGGGCGGGCTCGTTCTCCCGGTATGCCTCTACACGTCGGGAAGACCGCCTGGGCCGCGCTCTCCCTGCTGGTCCTCTCCCTCCCGGCGGTGGCCGCCGGAACCGGTCACCACCCGGCGGCGGGACGGACCGACACCCCGCCACCGGGCGGCTCCGGCACCTGGGAGGTGGCCGCGAGCGCCGTCAACGTGCGCCGTGACCACTCGGTCAACGAGACCGTCCTGGGGCTGGCCCGGTGCGGCGACCGGGTCGAGATCGTCGACACCTGGATCTCACCGCTCGGCGCCCGCTGGAGCCGGGTGGTGGTCGGCCGCACCGGCCTGACCGGCTGGGTCCTCTGGTCCTTCCTCAGCCGCCCGCACCCGGCGGGGCCGCGCGTCGGCCACTGCCCGACGCCGCCCGCCGCTCCCCCGGGCCCGCGCTGAGCCCGCACGCACCCCGGCCCATCTGCTGACCGTCGGGCAGTTCAGCGACATCGCCGCCCAGGAGATGGGCCGTCCGACGGGTACGGACCTCGACCTGACGACCGTCCTGCGCTCCGGCCGTGACCGGCTCGGGTCCGGCCGGTACGAGACGCTGGTCTGCCCGGGCACCCTCGGGGGCGTCCCGGTGCTGACCTTCACCGCTCCGTGGACGCTCGCCGGGGCGGCGCTGAACGTTCCGCGCGTCGGCTACCTGCGCCACCTCGCCGCCGGACTCGCCGAAACCCACGGCTGGCCGCCCGAGCGGGCCGCCGCCTATCTCAGCAGCCGCCCCGGCGCCGCCGACCACTGGACCGCCGCCGGACTCCTCGCGGCGCTGGCCGGCGACCCGGGCGGGGCGGGGTGACCCCGGTCGGGTCCGGGGATCGGCCCGCCGGTCGTCGACGGCCGTCCGGAAGCGGAGGCCGGTGGGCGGGGACCCGTCGGCACGGAAGGAGTCCCCGAGGACGGTCTGCGCGGTGGTCTGGCCGATCGGGCAGAGTTCGGTCGCCTGGTTGAACTGCACCGTCCGAGCGGTCCGACCCCGTGAACCGCGCCGGCCCGCACGAACCCGGAGATGACTGCACGTCACCACGGCCGGAAGATCGAACAATTCGGTGGGCAAACGGCCGTTCGATGCCGGATGATCGGCCTGGACACCGGCCCGCGGGGCCGGGGCGCGACCGCCGACCGGGCGGTGGCGGTGAGTGACCGACGGACGAAGGGGCGGTATGGAGGCGATCCGGGTGTTCACCCTGGTGGCGGCGACCATCACCACCGGACTCAGCGCCGGGCTGTTCTACGCCTACGCCTGCTCGGTGATGCCCGGGCTGCGCACGACCGACGACCTGACGTTCATCCAGGTGATGCAGCGGATCAACGTGGCGATCCTCAACGGCTGGTTCCTGCTGGGGTTCCTCGGCGCGCTGGTCTTCACCGCGCTCGCGGTGGCGCTGCACCTGCCGGCCGACGGGCACCGGGTGCTCCCGGCCACCCTGGGCGCACTGGTCTGCTACTCGGGATCGCTGGCCGTGACGAGGATCGTCAACATCCCCCTGAACAACGCACTGGCCGCCGCCGGGGACCCGGAGCGGATCGCGGATCCGGTGCGGGTCCGCGGGCGGTTCGAGGCGCGGTGGGTGCGGTGGAACACCGCGCGGGCGCTGCTCTGCACGGCGGCGCTGGGGTTCCTCTGCTGGGCCCTGGTCCTGCACTGCCACACCACGGCGAACTGAGACCGCCCCCGCTCCGGGGAGGTCGGTCGGCACAAGCCCGGCACGCCGGTGGCGCCCTGCCCGCGCCCGGGCGGCGCCCCCGGCGGTGTGGGGTGGGGCCCGCCGCCCAGCCGTGCGGACCGGCCCCGGCGGGGGGGGGGGGTGCCGAA
>NZ_JBHXKE010000074.1:0-36896 GCF_042722765.1 Kitasatospora sp. NPDC058406 | reverse complement strand
ACCTGGTGAGGTGGACCGGCCCGCTCCGTCGTTCGTCGGTGGAACGCGGTTCTACCTGCGGCCGCGACCCTGCCGGTGGGAGGTCACTTGGCCACCACGCCGGCGTCGGGCGTCAGGGTACCGACGGACACCAGGACGATGATCAGGATCCCGAGCGCGATGCGGTAGACCACGAACGGCATGAAGCTGTTGTTCGAGATGTACTTCAGGAACCAGGAGATCGCCGCGTAGCCGACCACGAAGGCGATCGCGGTGGCCAGGATGGTCGGTCCCCAGGCCGGGGCCGGACCCTCGCCGATCTTGAACAGCTCCAGCACGCCGGAGGCCAGCACGGCCGGGATCGCCAGCAGGAACGAGTAGCGCGCCGCCGCCTCGCGGCTGTAGCCGAGCAGCAGGCCGGCGCTGATCGTGCCGCCGGAGCGGGACACGCCGGGGATGAGCGCGAGCGCCTGGGCCAGGCCGTAGCCGGCCGCGTGCGGGAGGGTCAGGTCGGTGATCGGCTTGGCGTGCCGGACGGCCCTGGTCCGGTCGGCGATCGCCAGGACGATGCCGAAGACGATCAGCGTGGTGCCGATGATCCGCAGGTCGCGCAGGTCCTTCTCGATGGTGTCCTGGAAGAGCTTGCCCAGGATGCCGATCGGCAGGGTGCCCATGATCACGAACCAGCCCATCCGGGCGTCCTGGTGCGAGCGGAGCGCCGGCCGGAACAGCGAGAGCGTCCAGGTCTTCACGATCGAGGCGATGTCGCGGCGGAAGTAGATCAGCACCGCGGTCTCGGTGCCGAGCTGCGTCACGGCGGTGAACGCAGCTCCCGGGTCCTGCCAGCCCAGCAGGGCGGGGAAGACCCGGAGGTGGGCGCTGGACGAGATCGGCAGGAACTCGGTGAGCCCCTGGATCAGGCCGAGGACGGCCCCGTGGAACCATTCGATCACCGGACACCCGCCAGGGGTATCCGTCGCTCGATGCGCATTCAGCGGTCCTTGTTGGTCGGTGCGGGAACGGGCCCCTGCGGTGTGCGGCCGGCGCATGCGAGTGGCACGGTCCGATGGCAGGCGAATCACCGGTCCCGCCCGGCGCTCGGGCCGCGCGCGGGCCCGGCGTGCGCCTGATGCTACGCCGTTCAGGTGACGGGCCGACGCTCGCCCCCGCCGCTGCGTGCAGCGCCCCGGCCGACCTCCGCCCGGGTCGACCTCCGCCGGGCGCCGCACGCGGCGGGCGGGCGTTCAGCCGGCGACAGGACGGGCCCGAACCCAGATCCGGTCCTCGGTGAGGTAGGACTCGACGGCCAGCCCGGCCTCGGCGAGGGCCCCCTCGAACTGCGCCGTGTCGAGCGGCCGGGAGAGGAAGGTCTGGGTCCACCGCGCGTCCGGGAACTCGTACTCGACGTGGACGGAGGCGACGCCGTCCCCGACCGGGGTGGCCGAGGCCACCCGCACCAGCCCGTCCGGGGGGAGCGGCCGCTCGCGGGGCACGTCGCGCTGCCAGTCCTCGCCCTCGCGCTGGAGCAGCACGCAGCCGTCCGCCGCGACGTGCCGCCGGCAGGTGTCCAGCAGTCCGCGGCGGACCGCCGGGTCGCCGGCGTGCACCAGGAACGACGCGAGCAGGACGACGTCGAACCGCTCGTCGAGGTCCAGCCGCTCGATCGTGCTGCGGACGGTCCGCGCTCCGTGCACCCGGGCCAGCATCTCGGCCGACTCGTCCACCGCCGTCACCCGGAACCCGAGGTCCAGCAGCGGATGCGTCATCCTGCCCGCGCCGCAGCCGAGTTCGAGGATGCTCGCGCCGGCCGGAACGGCGCTCCCGATCACCTCCGGCTCGCCGTTGGGCAGCAGTCGCCCGTACATCTCGACCGCGCAGCCGTCCGGCGTGATCGCCCCCGGGCCGGTCCCGTCGTATCCCGTGCGTCGTTCGTCAGCCATGCGATCCATCCGAACACGATCGGGCGGGGGCGGGAAAAGGGCGGGCCGATCCATGGTTGTCCTATACCCCTAGGGGGTATACATTCACCGGCGGAACCGGGAACGCAGAGCGACCGAGCACAGCGGAGGACGACATGACAGACCCCGCCCGACACGAGCATCCGCAGCACGTGGACCACGGGCACCACGGGCACCGCGACGGCCACCGGGTCGGCGAAGGCCGCCCGGGTCACACTGGAGAGATGGGCCACTCGGAACCTGCCGGCCACACGGGTCACGCGGGGCACGCGGGTCACGCGCACGGCGCCGGTGGCGCGAGCTGGCGGACCGCCGCCCGGGCCACCCTGCACTGCCTCACCGGTTGTGCGATCGGCGAGGTCCTCGGCATGGTGATCGGCACCGCGCTCGGCCTGCACAACGGCGCGACCGTGGCGCTCTCGGTCGCGCTGGCCTTCGTCTTCGGCTACGCGCTCACCATGCGCGGCGTGCTCGGGGCGGGCCTCGACGTCCGCGCCGCGGTGAAGGTCGCGCTGGCCGCCGACACCGTGTCGATCCTCGTCATGGAGCTGATCGACAACACCGTGATGATGACCGTCCCGGGTGCGATGGACGCGGGCCTCGGCGACGTCCTGTTCTGGCTCGCACTGGCCGGTGCGCTGCTCCTCGCCTTCGTGCTGACCGTCCCGGTCAACAAGTGGATGATCGGCCGGGGCCGTGGCCATGCGGTGGTCCACGCCCACCACGGGCACTGACGTGCGCCGACGGCGCTGACGGCGCTGCCGACGCCGCCCGGTCGAACGGCCGCGGCCCGAACCTCCTCCCGGGAGCAGGTGCGGGCCGCGGCCGTTCCGCGCGGTCGGCGGTCGGCGGTCGGCGGTCGGCGCCGGGTCGGTCAGTGGGCCCGGTCGAGCTCCGCGAGGGTGGCGTGCAGCCAGTCCAGTTCGGCCGCGGTGGTGGCGCGGGCGATCAGCAGCATCCCTCGGCGGAACGGGTCGTCGACCTCCTCGGCGCCGACCGGGCGGGTGCCGTCGTAGAAGAAGCTGGCCGGCTCGCCGAGGAAGGCCAGGCGGCGGCGGAGCACCGCGGCCTGCGCCGCCGGTTCGGCGTCGAGGTGGCGCAGGAACGCCAGGGTGGCGAACCAGCGGTTCTCGTCGCTGATGTCCAGCTCCTCCGGGGTGCGGAGCCGGTCGAGCAGGGCGGCCCGCCCGGCGTCGGTCAGCCGGAGCGTGTGCCGCGGGGCGGCCGCCGCGCCGGGCTCCGCGGTGCGTACGAGCAGGCCGTCGGCCTCCAGTCGCTTGATCGCCGGATAGAGCGTGCCGTCGCTGATCGGCCGCACGTGCCCGGTGAGGGCCGCCAGGTGCCGGCGCAGTTCGTAACCGTGCAGCGGCCGGTCGTGGAGGAACCCCAGGATCGCGAGTTTGAGCATGGGGCCACTCTCTCAGACACGGGCGCGGATATATCGGTGTCGCTATACCTCGACTCCGAGGTATGGTCTGTCTCGTCACGCCACAGAACCGAGCGAGGAGCACGATCGTGCGCGAAGCCACCGTCACCCCGAACGGCGACCGGATCCGCTGGGTCGAGGTCCCCGGCGCCGAACCCGCCCGCCTCTACCTGCACGGCCTCGGCTCCAGCTCGCCCGTCTACTTCGCCGCGGCGGCGGCCCACCCGCTGCTCACCGGCCGCCGCTCGCTCCTGCTCGACCTGCTCGGCTTCGGGATCAGCGACCGGCCCACCGACTTCGCGTACACGATGGAGGAGCACGCCGACGCGGTCGCCACGGCGGTCCGGGCGGCGGGCCTGACCCGGGTCGAGGTGGTCGGCCACAGCATGGGCGGCGCGGTCGCCGTGGTGCTGGCCCACCGGCACCCCGGGCTGGTCGCCAGCCTCGTCCTGGTCGACGCCGCCATCGACCCGGCCGCTCCCGTGCGGGGCCCCGGCAGCAGCGGCCTCGCCAGCTTCACCGAGGAGGAGTTCCTGGCCGGCGGCCACGAGCAGGTGGCCGAGTGGGCGGGCCCGTTCTGGTGGGCGACCATGCGGCTGGCCGGCCCCGAGGCGCTCCACCGCAGCGCCGTCCACCGCTCCCGGGGCACCGTCCCGACCGTCCGCGAGCTGCTGGTCGGACTCGATCTGCCGCGCACCTTCCTCCACCCGGCCGAGGACGGCGCCTACCCCGGAGCGGATCGACTCCGCGAGGCCGGGGTGGTGCTCGCGGCCGTCCCGGACTGCGGGCACAACATCATGCTCGATAATCCGGAGGGGTTCGCGGCCGTCGCCGCGGCCGGGCTGGCGCGCCGCACCTGAGCGCCCGGCCGTCCTCCGACCGAGGGAGTCGTCCGACATGGTGATCCGCGTCCCCGAGGCCCTGACCGCCTCGCTCGACGGTTTCCTCGGGGAGCCCGGCCGCAGCTGGGCGGCCGGGCTCCCCGCCCTCGCCGACGAGCTCATGGACCGCTGGTCGCTCCGCCCCGACGGGCCGGTCGCGCACGGTGCGGTCGGCCTCGTCCTCCCGGTCCGCCGCGCCGACGGCACCCGCGCCGCACTCAAGCTCCAGCCCGTGGACGAGGAGACGGCCGGCGAGCCCGTCGCCCTCCGCGCCTGGGGCGGGCGGGGCGCCGTCCGGCTGCTCGACCACGACCCGACGACCGGCTCGATGCTGCTGGAGCGCCTCGACCCGGCCCGCTCGTTGAGCGCCGAGCCCGACCACCTGGTCGCCGTCGGCGAGATCGCCGCACTGCTCGCTGAGCTGACGATCCATCAGGCGCCGCGCGGCATGCGCACCCTGGCGGACGTCACCGACGCGATGCTGGCCGACGTCCCGGAGGCGCTCGCCGGACTCGCCGACCCGGCCGACCGCCGGTTGCTCGCCGACTGCGCCGCCGCCGTCCGCGAGGTCAGGTCCGAGCCCGGCGACCGGTTGCTCCACTGGGACCTCCACTACGACAACGTGCTCGCCCCGCCCGGGCCGGACGGCCGCGCGGCCTGGCTCGCCATCGACCCCAAGCCGCTCGCCGGCGATCCCGGCTTCGAGCTGCTCCCCGCCCTCGGGAACCGCTGGACCGACCTCACCGCCACCGGCGACCTGCCGCGCGCGCTGCGCCGCCGCTTCGACCTGATGACGGACCGCCTCGCGCTCGACCGCCCGCGCGCCGTCGGCTGGACGCTCGGCCGGGTCCTCCAGAACGTCCTGTGGGACGTCGAGGACGGCGAGGACGTCGTCGCCCCGGTCCAGCGGGCCGTCGCCGAGACGCTGTTGGCCCGGTAGTCCGGCAGCCCGGAAGGTCGGTGCCTCGGGACGCCGGACGGGCCGACCCGCCCCGCCGTCGCGCGCGTCCGCCGGTCAGGCGGGCCGTGCGCTGCGGAACGAGTGCCGGTAGCTGGCGGGCGGGACCCCGACGACCCGCTTGAACTGACGCCGGAGCGTCGTCGCCGTGCCCATGCCGGTGGCGACGGCGATCGCCTCGACGCTCTCGTCGGTGGACTCCAACAACTCCTGTGCGCGGCGGACGCGTTGGGTCAGCAGCCACTGGATCGGGCTCTGTCCGAGTACGGACCGGAACTGCCGTCCGAGGTGGCGCGGGCTGGTGTTCGCCCGGCGGGCGAGGTCGGTCACCGTCAGCGGCTGGTCCAGCCGCTGCTGCGCCCAGGCGAGCAGCTGGGAGAGCGTGTGGTCGCCCGAGGACTGGACCGGCGTGGCCACGAACTGGGCCTGGCCGCCGGGGCGGTGCGGCGGCATGACGAGGCGGCGGGCGACGGAGTTGGCGATCGCGGCGCCGTGGTCGAGGTGCACCAGGTGCAGGCAGAGGTCCACGGCGGCGGCCTTGCCGGCGGCCGTCAGTACGCTGCCGTTGTCCGTGTAGAGCACGTCCGGGTCGACCACCGCCAGCGGGTGACGGGCGCTCAACTCCGCGGCGTGTGCCCAGTGGGTGGTGGCGCGCCGGCCGTCCAGCAGGCCCGCGGCGCCGAGCACGAACGCCCCGGTGCACAGGGACGCGACCCGGGCGCCCGCCGCGTGGGCGGCGCGGACGGCCTCGACGACCTCGGCGGTTGGCGGCTCGTCGACGTCGGCGCACGCGGGCACGATCACCGTGTCGGCGTCGGCCAGCCGCTCCAGCCCGTGGTCGGGTTCGACCAGGAACGGGCCGACCCGCAGCGGGCCCGGCCCGCAGAGCAGGACGTCGTACCAGGCGTCCGCGGCCTCGCGCGGGGGATTGCCGAAGATCTCGTAGGCCACCGCGAGTTCGAAGTGCAGCAGGTGACCGGCGGCCAGCAGTGCGACAGTCGGCATGTCCGAAAGTGTATGGGCGATGTCGTTCCGGACCCTCACGCTCCGGACCTGCCGACGGTGAGACTTGGTCGGTCAGCACGTCGAGAGCGGGGGGAACCATGGGTACAGCGGGTGCGGTAGTGGTCTACGGGGCGACCGGGCACACCGGGCGCTTCGTCGTCGCCGAGCTGCGGAGGCGCGGTCTCGCCACCGTCGCCTCCGGCCGGGACGCGGCCCGGCTGGAGGAACTCGCCGCCGAGTGGGGCGACGTGGCGGTGCGCCCGGCGACCGTCGACGACGCCGGCTCGCTGGACCGGGCGCTCGCGGGTGCGGCGGCGGTCGTCAACTGCGCCGGACCGTTCGCCGTGACGGCGGGCCCGTTGGTCGAGGCGGCGCTGCGCGCGGGGATCCCGTACGTCGACGTGGCGGCGGAGATCGAGGCGAACGTCCAGACGTTCGCCGAACACGCGGACGCGGCCCGGGAGGCGGGCGTCGCCGTGGTGCCGGCGATGGCGTTCTACGGCGGGCTGGGTGATCTGCTGGCGACCGCGGCGATGGGCGAGTGGACGACGGCGGACGCGGCGCACGTCGCGTACGGGCTGAACAGCTGGCACCCCACGCCGGGCACCCGGGTGGCCGGCCAGGTCTCCCACCAGCGGCGCGCCGGCCGCCGGGTGCGGTTCGCGGAGGGCGAGCTCCGGTACCACGACGACGAGGTGGTGGAGCAGGACTGGGACTTCCCGGCGCTGCTGGGCGAGCGACGGGTGATCGCCGAGTTCACCATGGCCGACGTCGTGACCCTGCCCAGCCACCTGGCGGTGCCGGAGGTCCGCACCTACATGACCGTCGAGGCCGCGAGGGACCTGGCGGCGGAGGCCACCCCGGCGCCTGAGGCGGTCGACGCCCTGGGACGGTCGGACCAGACCTTCGTCGTGGACGTCGTCGTCGCCGCGGGCGGCGTCGAGCGCCGCGCCACGGCACGCGGCCAGGACATCTACGCGATCACGGCGCCCCTGGCGGTGGAGGCCGTCCGGAGGATCCTCGCCGGGGAGACGCGGACGACGGGCGTGGCCTCGGCCGGTGCGATGTTCGACGCGGCGGACTTCCTCCGGGCCCTGAGCCCGTACCTGGCGGTCGAGCTCCCGCACTGACCGGCCACCCGGCCACCCGGCCACCTCACCCGGCCACGCCTACGGCCACCCGGCCACGGCCACGCGTTCCGCAGCGCCGGGCCGCCGCGCCGACCGGCCCGGCCGGGACCGGGCGCTACCGCCCCCGGTCCCGGCGCCCCCGGACCACCGTGAAGCGGACCGGGGTGCCGGGCCGGGCCTGGGCGGCGGCGGCCAGATCGGCGGGCGGGACGACACCGACGACCGGGTACCCGCCGGTGGTCGGATGGTCGGCCAGGAAGACCACCGGGCAGCCGTCGGGCGGGACCTGTACGGCGCCCAGCACCATGCCCTCGCTCGCCAGTTCGTCGTCCCGCGCCCGGCGGACCGGCGGGCCCTCGGTCCGCAGCGCGATCCGGTTGCTGGCCGGGGCCACCCGGTAGGGGTCGCCGGCGAGCCGTGTCAGGGCCTGCGGGTCGAACCAGTCCGCGCGCGGGCCGGGCCTCAGCCGCAGCACCAGCGCGTCCGGCGGCGCGGGCAGCGGGACCAGCTCGGGCGCCGGCCGGTAGGGCGGAGGCGGGCCGACCGGCAGCCGGTCGCCGGCGGACAGCGGAGCCGGCCCTAGCCCGGACAGCAGGTCGGCCGACCTGCTGCCGAGGACCGGCGGGACGGCGATCCCGCCCGCCACCGCCAGGTAGGCGCGCACGCCGTGGGTCGCGGCGCCGACCTCGACCACCGCCCCGGCGGGTACGGCGACCGGCGCGCCCCAGGCGGCGGCCCGGCCGTCCACCCGGACCGGCGACGGTGCGCCGGTGACCGCGAGGACCAGCGGCCGGAGCGCGCGCAGCGCGACGCCGCCGAGCGTGGTCTCCAGGGCCGCAGCGCCGGGCTCGTTGCCGGCCAGCCGGTTGGCCGCGCGCAGCGCGGGCTCGTCCAGCGCGCCCGCCCGGGGCACGCCGAGGTGGGCGACACCGCGCCGCCCGAGGTCCTGCACCGTGGTGAGCGGTCCGGGCCGGAGCACCAGCAGCCCGTCGGCCGGGGTCACGCCGCACCGCCGGGGCGTCCGGCCCGGGCGCCGCGGCCACCGCTCGCCGGTGCCGCGCCGCCCGCCTCCGCGCCGCCGTGGGCGGTCGGCAGGCCGGGTCCGTCCGCCGGCGGGGTGAACAGACCGGGTCCGCCCGTCAGCGGGGTGAAGCGGACCCGCACCCCCGGCGCGAGGAGCGCCGCCGGCTCGCGGGCGGTGTCCCACAGCGGCAGCGGGGTGCGTCCGAGGAGCTGCCAGCCGCCGGGGGAGGAACGCGGGTAGACCCCGCTGTAGGGGCCGGCCAGGGCGACCGAGCCGGCCGGGACGGCGCTGCGCGGGGTGGCGCGGCGCGGTACCCCGTACCGGGGCGGCAGGCCGGTGAGGTAGCCGAAACCGGGGGCGAAGCCGCAGAACGCGACGACGTACTCGGGTTCGGTGTGGATCCGGACGGCGGCCTCCGGGGAGACGCCCCAGAGCGCGGCGACCTCGGCGAGGTCCTCGCCGTCGTACACGGTCGGCACCTCCACCAGCGGGCCGGTCGCGGTGTCGGCGGCCGTCGGGCGCGCGCTTCGCAGCAGGGCCGCCAGCGCGGGGACGTCGGCCACGCCGTCCAGCAGGACGGTCCGCGCGGCGGGGACGATCTCCTCGACCTCGGGCAGCTCGCCGGCGGCCTGCCGTTCGCGCAGCCACGCGTAGAGGGCGGTGGCACCGGCGGGGTCGGCCGGTTCGGCCAGCAGTGCCCGGTTGCCGACCGGTCGGACCGCGATCGGCCGGTGTGCGGCCGGACCTCCCCCGTCGGGCACGGCCGCGGTCACGCGAAGGGCTCCACCCGGACGCCCGCGGAGGCGAGCGCGCCGCGGATGCGCCAGGCCAGCTGGGCGGCGCCGGGGGTGTCGCCGTGGACGCAGAGGGAGCGGGCCTCGACGGTGATCGGCTCGCCGCCGACGGCGTCCACCGAACCGTCCCGGGCGATGCCGACCGCGCGGGTGATCACCGTCGCGGGGTCGTGCACCACGGCGTCCGGCTCGCGGCGCGGGACGAGCGTGCCGGCCCAGGTGTAGGCGCGGTCGGCGAAGGCCTCGGCGACGACCGGCAGGCCGACGCCCTCGGCGACCGCCAGCAGCCGGGAGCCCGGCAGGCCGAGGACGGGCAGCGGGCCGTCGCAGACGGCCCCGGCCCGAAGGATGCCGGCGACCACGGCCTCGGCCTGTTCGGAGTCGGCGACCACCCGGTTGTAGAGGGCGCCGTGCGGCTTGACGTAGGAGACCCGGGAGCCGGCCGCGCGGGCGAAGACCTGGAGGGCGCCGATCTGGTAGGCGATCTCGTCGGCCAGTTCGTCGGGCGGGACGTCCATGGCGCGGCGGCCGAAGCCGGCGAGGTCGCGGTAGGAGACCTGGGCGCCGATCCGTACGCCGCGCTCGGCGGCCAGGGAGCAGACCCGGCGCATGGTGGACGGGTCACCGGCGTGGAAGCCGCAGGCGACGTTGGCGCTGGTGACGACGGAGAGCAGGGCCTCGTCGTCGGTCAGCGTCCAGCGTCCGAACCCCTCACCGAGGTCCGCATTGAGATCGATCACCGCGTCGGCCACGCCCGTCCCGCCTCCCAGCAGCTGTTGAGCCAGATGGTAGGGCCTGCGGGTGAGGGCGGGGTGACGCCCGCCCGGTCAGCCCACTGCCGGGGCCGGTCGGCTCTCCGCCCGCTCGACGAGGGGCCGCAGCGCGCGCAGCACGATCAGCAGCGGCACCACGCCCACGACCCCGAACGACATGTCGACAAGGCTCCAGTACGGGGGGATGCCGCGGAGCGGTCCGCAGACCAGGGCGAGGGGGATGATCCCGGCGCAGGCGAGGACCGCCCGACGGATCACCCAGACGTTGCGCGCCGGGTCCTTCAGCGGGCCCAGGAAGGCCGCCGCGATCACCAGGTGGGCGAAGGCCGGCCCGTCGGTGCCGTAGGCGAGGAAGGGGTGGCGGGCGTTGGTCTCGGCGACGCCGTCGCGGACCTTCTCGATCCACTCCAGCAGGGCGGGGAGCCGGTCGGTGACGGGGGCGCCGGGGCCGGCGGCCAGGTCGGCGAGCCACCGGGTCTCGCTCTCCAGGGGGAAGGCGGTCAGTCCGCTCGGCACCAGGCAGACCACGAAGACCCGCAGCCACCGCCGGACCCGTCGCAGGGCCGCCCGTTCGGCTGCGGTCCCAGCGTCTCCGGTCGCGTCGCTCATGGCGGAAACCCCCGTGTCGAGGCGGCAGGCCGGGCTGTTCCCTTCTGCACGGAAGTGACTCCAGACCTCGAATTGAACGTGTTCAACTCACCGGCGGGCCCGCCCGGAGCGCCCCCCACGGGCCCTGGTCGAGGGAGTTCCGCCCCCTCCCCCCGGGCCCGGAACCGCCGCCGAACGCAGCGGGGCCCGGCACCGCCGCGGGTGCCGGGCCCCGTCGGGGGTGCCGTCGTCAGGGCGTGTAGGTGAACCGGCCCGCGGTGACGGGCGCGCTCGTCCCGCCGGCCGTCGTCACCGTCACGTCGACCACGCCGGAGCCCGCCGGGGCGGTCGCCGAGCAGAGCGCCGGGCCGCAGGAGTAGCGGGTGGCCGGCACTCCGCCGAAGCGCACCGTGCCGTTGGCCAGGCCGGCGCCCTGCACGTAGATCTGGGTGCCGCCGGCGGCCGGTCCGGTGCTGGTGGTCAGGCCGGTGACCGCCGGTGCGGCCGGCGCCGGCGGAGCGGCGCCGGTGTAGTCGAACGTGGTGGCCGCGGTCGCGGAGCCGCCGGGGGTGACCACGGTGACCGGCACGCTGCCCGAGCCGCCGGGCGCGGTCACGGCGCAGCCCGTCGCGGTGCAGCTGCCGGCCGCGACCGAGTCGCCGAACAGGACGAAGCCGTTGTCCAGGCCGGTCCCGGTCAGTGTGACGGGGGTGCCGCCGGTGCCCGGGCCGGTCGTGGTGCCGAGGGCGGCCACCACGGGGGCGGCCTGGGTGGCCGGGGCCTGCGGGCCGCTGCCGAGCAGGTAGGAGGAGACGTTGTCCGACGGGTCGGCGTCGTTCCGGTTCGCGGCCGTCACCTTGATCGTCCCGGACGGCCTGGTGCCGTGGGAGGCGACGGTCACCTTCATGAACTCGCTGCGCCCCGGCGCGCGGTTCCCGGTGAAGTAGGCGTCGAGCCGGCGGCCGTCGGGCGAGACCGTCTGGGTGAAGGTGTAGTCCTGGAAGGAGGTGATCGTCGCGCCGTCGGTGGTCAGGCCGGGCGGCAGTTCGACGGTGAGGTGGGTGACGCCGGTGAGGTCGGCGGTGCCGGTGGACTTCCAGGTCACCGAGATGTTGGTGTGGTCGACCGGGAAGATCGGGTAGTTCCCGGCCTGCGTCACGGTCACGTTCTGGCCGGTGACCGCCGCCTTGGCGGCGGTGCCGGTGGTGGTCGCGGCGGTGGACACGGCGGCGCCGGTGGTGAGGGCGGCCACGGCGAGGGCGGCGGCGAGGCCGCCTCGTACCAGTCTGGTGATCATATGAGAAATCATGGCGGGGGCGGTTCGTTCGTGGGGCCGTTTCTCGAAAGCGGGTTCTATTCGCCCCCGGCTCGTCGGGAGCCGTTCTCCTCGCCGTTCCCTCCCCGGTGCCGCGCGCTCCCGTCCCGCACCGCCGTCCCGCACGTCCGCCCCGGCCGGTGGGCCGGCGGGACGTCCGTAAGGTCCGTTTCGGTCGATGTCGGCGCCTACCTCTAGTCTTGTCCACCGTGACCGTCATCGCTGACCAGCCCACCGAGCACGGCTCCCGGCCGCCCGCCGGGCCCGCCGTCGCCGCCGCGCGGCCCGCGCCCGGCCCCGCCGCCGACGAGGGCCTCGCCCGCCGGCTCAAGGCACTGGCCTGCACCGCGCCGCTGCACGACCTGGACAGCCGCAAGGTCATGCTCGCCGGCGAGTACGGCGGCTACGCGATGGCCGAGGTCGGGCTCGCCGCGATCGACCTGGTCACCCTCAACATGGACTTCGACACCGGGGCCGACCGCGAGATAGTGCTGGCCCGGCTGCTGCCCCGGGTCGCCGCCCAGGCACCCGCCCGGTCCGCCGCCGAGCACCAGCGCGTCGGCCGGTGGGTGCTGGAGTCGCTGATCAACGTCGGCAGCGTCGACCGCGGCTTCCGCGCCGTCTACGGCACCTTCGACGCCGAGGGCGCGTACGTCCGCCGCGACTACGACTTCAAGCTGATCGAGGAGGTCCCGGGCCCCGACGGCGGCGTCTACCTGCGGACCACCGACGAGGCGGTCAACGTCCTCGTCGGCGCGCTCGACACGGACGTCACCTCCGCCCAGATCGCCGCCGAGGTCAAGCTGGAGGTGCTGATCCGGCGCGGTCGCCTGGCCGACGCCCAGCTCGCCGCCGAGCAGGCCCGCTACCGCACGGTCCAGTACGCCGAGACGCTGCGCCGCGCCCTCGACGCCACCCGCCGCAACGTCCGCGCGGTCGACTGGATGCAGGCCGTCCCCGACCTCATCGACGAGGCCCTCGACCACATCGCCGACCGCTACCGGCACGAGAACGCGATTCTCACCAACATCCGCAAGGCCCGGGACGAGGCCGAGGACCAGGAGCACAAGCGTCGCGCCGCCGAGCTGGTCGACATCGTCAAGGACTGCATCCGCCGCCACACCCAGCTGCAGACCAGGCTGCTGGAGGCCGGGCCGCTGTTCCGCGCCGAACAGGACCGGCAGGCCTTCTCCGCCCCGCGCGCCCGCAGCGGCATCGACCTCTACGGGCAGCTGCTCGCCCCCGTGCTCCGGCTGCCGATAGAGCAGGCCGTCGGTCCCACCGGCGCGTTCTTCGCCCGCGGTACCGGTCTGCGCACCCCGGTCTCGGTCCGGGTCGCCGACCTGGTCGACCTGCTGCTCACCCCGCCGGTCGAGCGCGAGCACCTGGGCGCCGAGATGCCCGACCCGGACCTCGTCGCCACCCCGGACGACAGCCGGTTCTCCGAGGCCCAGCTGGAGGCCGCGCTGGAGCTGCTCGACCTGCCGGCCGACGCGCCCCGGCGGCTCTCCGGCCTGCTCGCCGAGGCCCGCGCGCAGGATCCGGAACTCCCCTACCTGGTCGCCCTGCTGGCCGTGCACGCGGCCAGCCCGCCGGTCGGCACCGCCTACCGGCAGGGGGAGGAGCGGCTGCTCTTCGCGGTCGACGACGGGACGGTGCTGCACGACCGGGAGTTCGGCGGCGCCGACCTCGTGGTCGGCAGCGCCCTGCTCGACGCGGCCGGCATGGCGGCCGACCGCAAGGAAGCCGGCTGATCCGCATGCCGACGCGCCACCGGACCACCCACCGGACGCCCACCCGCCGGACGACCGGACACCGGCCCCCCGCCGGGCCGGAAGCCCGCCCGGAAGCCCGCCCGGAAGCCGGGCCGGAAACCGGCCCGGTCGGACACCCCGCCGCTCGCCGGACCACCCGCCCGGCCGGCCGGCAGACCCCCCGAACCCCCAGCAACGCCCCCGAGGAGCACCGCCCGTGACGACCCACCACGACACGTCCTGGGCGCCCGAGACCGAGCCCGCCGCGCCCGCGCCGATCACCCCGGCCGACGTGGCCGACGCCGCCCGGCTGGTCTCCTTCGGCCTCCAGGCCAAGCTGCTCCCGGCCCGCGACGCCGAGTACACCGAACTGGTCCGCCGCTACCGCGAGGACCCGGCCTTCGCCCGCCTCGCCGACGCCGTCGCCACCGGCATGGGCCTGGTCGTCCTGGAGGTCTCGCCGCGCGCCGGCATGGCCGTCGCCGCCGCCGAGGAGTCCGTCTTCGCCGTCCGGATGGGCGACTACTCCCGGCGTGCCGCCTCCGAGTCCACCGACCGCTTCCTGCACGGCCTGGCGCACCTCGCCGTCGCCGCGATGGCCTTCCCCCGGCCCGAGGACCTCGCCGACGACGGCTACCTCGGCCGGATCACCGTCAACGGCGTCGACGCCTTCGTCCGCCAGGCCTGCCGCCGCCTGGAGGAACAGGCCACCGTGGACGGCGCCAACACCGACCCGCACAGCGACGCCCCCGGCCTGGAGGCCGCCTGGCGGGTCTGGGCCCGGCGCACCGCCACCGGCGCCACCAAGGACGCGCGCCGGCTGTCCGGCTCCACCATCGGCATCGTCGCCAAGGCCGTGCTGTTCCTGGTCGACTCCGGCTTCCTGCAGAAGGTCGCGGACGACGCCGGCGGCACCTACCGCACCACCGCCCGCTACCAGCTCCAGGTCCGCGACCTGGCCGGCAGCGCCGCGATGGCCGAACTGCTCGACCTCGGCGTCGTCCCGGTCTCCGACGGCACGGCCACCCTGCTGCCCCCGGACACCGGTGACGAGCTGGTCGCCGACGCCGGCCTCCCGTTCCACTCCCTCTGACACCCCCCACCCCCCGCCCGCTCCTCCGGCATCCGCCCCGACTCCTGTCGTCCGAACCAGTCCCCCATCCACCCGTCTCCTGGAGAACCGCCGCACATGTACGAGCTCAACCGGGTCCGCCTCTACTCGATCGGACCGGCCGGCGCCCGCTACGCCGACACGGTGCTCGACCTGCGCGGCGTGGGTGAGCCCGTGGCCGATCCGGCCCCCCAGCAGATCGGCCTGTTCGGCGAGGAGCCCGACGGTCCGGTCCGCCGCCCGGCGCCCGCCGGCGTGCTCTTCCTGGAGAACGGCGGCGGCAAGTCCGTCCTGCTCAAGCTGATCTTCTCGGTCATGCTCCCCGGTCACCGCAACACCCTCGGCGGCGCCAGCTCCGGCGTGCTCCGCAAGTTCCTGCTCGCCGACGACTGCGGCCACGTCGCCCTGGAGTGGCAGCACACCGTCACCGGCGAGCCGATCGTGGTCGGCAAGGTCAGCGAGTGGCGCGGACGCCAGGTCTCCTCGGACCCGCGCAAGTTCGCCGAGACCTGGTACTCCTTCCGCCCCGGCCCCGGCCTCACCCTGGACTCCCTCCCGGTCTCCGAGCGGGTCAGCCTGGCCGGCGACCAGAAGGCCCGTGGCCGCCGCCGCACCATGAAGGGGTTCCGCGACGCCCTCACCGAGGCAGGCAAGGCCCACCCGCACCTCGACCTGGTCTTCGAGGACGGCCACGACCGCTGGACCGAGCACCTCGGTGAACTCGGCCTCGACCCCGAACTCTTCCGCTACCAGCGCGAGATGAACGCCGACGAGGGCGAGGCGGCCGGCCTCTTCGCGGTCAAGCAGGACAAGGACTTCACCGACCTGCTGCTGCGCGCCGTCACCGACACCCGGGACACCGACGGCCTCGCCGACCTGGTCCACGGCTTCGCCGCCAAACTCGGCCTGCGTTCCGAACTCACCGCCGAACGCGACTTCACCGCCGGTTCGCTGGAGCTGCTGGAGCGCATCGCCGAGTCCACCACCGCCCGCGAGTCCGTCCGCGAGGCCCACCGCACGGCCGAGCGCCGCACCCGTCGGCTCGCCCACGCCCTGAGTTCCCGGGCCGCCGCCGAACGCGACCGCGCCCACGACCTGGCCGTCGAGGTGGCCGCCGCCGAGGGCGCCGTCACCGCCGCCGAGACCGACCGCACCCGGCACACCCTGATCGCCGCCGAACTCACCCACCGGCACGCCACGCTCGCCCTGGCCGCCGCCACCGCCGAGGCCGCCGCGCTGCGCCGCGAGCTCACCGACGCCCGCACCCTGCACTCCGCCTGGCAGGCCGCCGAGACGGTGCTCCGCCAGCGCGCCGCAGCCGACCGGGTGGCGCGGGTCGCCGCCGCGATCCGTGAGGCGGAGCTGGACGCCGCCCCCGCGCTGGCCGCCCGGGCCCGCGCCGCCACCGCGCTGGCCCGCGTCCTGGAGAGCGCCGCCGCCGCCGCCGAGCTGCGCGCCGACACCGAGGAGGAGCGCGCCGCCGAACTCCAGGCCGACGGCGCCAAGTCCCAGACCGACGCCACCGAGGCCGCCACCGCCGCGCAGAAGGCCCGCAGCGAGGCCGACCACCTGCGCCAGCGGCTCGCCGAGGTCGAGCGGGAGACCGAGGCCGCCGTCGAGGCCGGCTGGATCGACCCCGACACCGCGGAGCCGGACCCGGCCCGCGCCGCCCTGCACGCCGCCGACGTCGAGAAGTCCGCCGGCGACGCCCTCGCCCGGGCCCGTACCGCCGCCGAGGCCGCCGCCGCCCGGCTGCGCGAGGCCGCCGCCGCCACCGGCCGCGCCGAACTCGCCGACGCCCGCGCCACCGACGCCCGCAAGGCCGCCGTCCGGGCGCTCGCCACCGAGCAGCGCACCGCCGCCCTGCTCGCCACCGAGCCCCGCCTCGCCGATCTGCTCTCGCTCACGCCCGCTCCCACCGACTGGCACGAGGAGGGGACGGGAGCCGAGGAGGACGCCGGCTTCCTCACCCCCGCCGTCCTCGACCGCAACGCCGAGTACCTGCGCGAACTCCTCGACGAGACCATCGCCGCCGCCGAGCGCACCCTCTTCGACCTGCGCACCGCCGCCGCCGACGACTCCCGGATCCTCGCCGCCCTCGGCGACGGCGGCCTGCTGCCGCCCGGCCCGGACGTCCTGGCCACCGTCGAGTACCTCGCCGAGCACGGCATCCCCGCGCTGCCCGGCTGGCGCTACCTCGCCCAGTCCGTCGACCCGGCCGACCACGAGGCGATCCTCGCCGCCCGCCCCGAACTCGTCGACGGCGTCGTCATCACCGACCCCCACTCGCTCGACCGGGCCCGCGAGGCCCTGCAGTCCGCCGCGCTGCTGCCCCGCTCGACCGTCGCCGTCGGCGCCGCCGCCGCGCTGATCGCCCCGATCACCGACGAGCCGGCCTTCTTCCTGGTCCCGCCGAACCCGGCCATGCACGACGAGTCCGCCGCCGACGACGAGCGCCGCGAGCTGCGCGCCCGCGCCACCGCCCGCGAGGAGCACATCCGCGAACTCGCCGGCCGCCTCGGCGGCGACCGCGCGCTGGCCGCCCGGCTCGCCTCCTGGCACGCCAGCTGCCCGCCCGGCACCCTCGCCGAACTGGCCGCCGCCGCCGAGGCCGCCCGCGAGCACGCCGAGCACGCCGCCGCGGCCCTGGCCACCCTGCGGGCCGAGCACGACGAGGCCGAGACCGACCACGCCACCGCCGCCGTCGCCCACGAGGAGCACCGGGAGGCCGCCCAGCAGGCCCGGCGCCGCGCCGACGCCCTCTCCGGCCTCGCCTTCCGCCTGCGCGAGCGGGCCAACTGGAGCCGCCGCCAGCGCGAACTCGCCGAGGACGCCGCCGAGTGCGACCGCCGTCAGGCCGTCTGCGCCGAACGCGCCCGCACCTGCGACGAGGACCGGCGCGCCGCCCCGCGCGCCCCCGACGACGCCCGCCGGACCGCCCGCACCCTGCGGGCCGAACGCGCCGAGATCCCCGCCGCCGAGCAGGACGACGAGCCCGTCGAGGCGACGTCCGTCGCGCTCCCCGCACTCCGCGAGGCCTACCGGGCCGCGTCCCAGCTGTACGAGAAGGTCGGCGTCGGCGCCGACCTGCGCGCCGAGCAGGCCCGCGCCGAGGGCGACGAGGCCGCCGCCGCGACCGAGCTCGACCGCCTCACCAACAAGGTCCGCACCCGCGCCGAGGAACTGCTGGGCAGCCCCGACGGCGCCGACGGCCCGGCCCGTCAGGCCGCCGCCGCCCGGGCCGAGGAGCTGGTCGCCACCATCGAGACCCGCGCCGCCGTCGCCAGCGAGCAGCTCGGCCGGCTCCGCGGTGACGCCGAACGCTCCGCCCCCGTCGACGGCGAGGCGCACACCGAGCTGCCCGAGGAGCTGGTCCCCGCCGACCCCGAGCACGCCCAGGTCCTCTTGCGGACCGCCACCGGCCGGCTCGCCGACCGCCGCGAGGCCCTGGACACCGCCCGCACCGTGCACGCCGACCTCCGGCGCACCTCCGACGCCGCCCAGGCCGCCGCCGCCGACTTCGACGAGCACGCCGGTCAGCTCCGCGACGGCCTGCGCGAGCACCAGGACGACGCGGACCGGCCGGTCGAGCCCTACCTGGGCTCGATCGTCGACGCCCGCGCCGCCGCCGCCGAGGCCCGCCGTGCCCTGCGCACCGCCGCCGGCGAGCTCTCCTCCGCCGAACTCGCCGTACGCGACGCCTCGGACACGCTGGTCCGGCACGCCAACGCGGCCCGCTTCGAGGCCGTCCGCACCCCGGCCCGCCAGCAGATCCGCGAACTGCCCGCCTCCGCCCTGCCCGACCACGCCGCCGCCTGGGCCGTCGCCTTCGCCCCCCGGCTGCGCGTGCTCACCGACGAACTCGCCCAGCTGGAGCGCAACCGAGGCTCGATCGTCGACCGCCTGCGCGGCCTGGTGGAGTCCTCGCTCACCACCCTGCGCGCCGCCCAGCGGCTCTCCCGGCTGCCCGAGGGCCTGGGGGAGTGGTCCGGCCAGGAGTTCCTCCGGATCCGCTTCGAGGACCCGGACCACGCCACCCTGGTCGAACGGCTCGGCGAGGTCATCGACGAGGCCACCCGCGCCGCCGTCCGGAAGAACAGCGACCTGCGTCGCGACGGCATGTCCCTGCTGCTGCGCGGCGTCGCCGCCGCGATCGGCCCGCGAGGGGTCTCCGTCGAGATCCTCAAGCCCGACGCGGTGCTGCGGGCCGAACGGGTCGGCGTCGGCCAGATGTCCGACGTCTTCTCCGGCGGCCAGCTGCTCACCGCCGCCATCGCGCTGTACTGCACGATGGCCGCGCTGCGCGCCAACGACCGGGGCCAGTCCCAGCTGCGGCACGCCGGCACCCTGTTCCTCGACAACCCGATCGGCCGGGCCAACGCCACCTACCTGCTGGAGCTCCAGCGCGCCGTGGCCGACGCGCTCGGCGTCCAGCTGATCTACACCACCGGGTTGTTCGACACCACGGCGCTCGCCGAGTTCCCGCTGGTCATCCGGCTGCGCAACGACGCCGACCTGCGGGCGGGGCTGAAGTACATCTCGGTGGAGGAACACCTGCGGCCCGGCCTGCCGGCGCCGCAGGACCCGGACGGCCCGGCCGTCCACGGCGAGATCACCGCCACCCGGATGTTCAAGCGGCCGGCGGAGGCACCGGCCTCCTCGTGACCGTCGTACGGTGGGGCGCATGTTGACGATCGTTCACTTCAGCGACACCCACCTGGGCCAGGACCACCACGGGGACGGCGGTGCGCGGGCGCGCGGGCGGGCCGAGCGGGTGATGGCGTACCTCGACGCCCTGCCCGGCGCGCCGGACGCCGTCCTGGTCACCGGCGACCTCGCGGACCACGGCCTGCCCACCGAGTACCGCGAGGTCGCCGAGGCGCTGGTCTCCCGCCACCCGGTGCTGTTCTGTCCCGGCAACCACGACATACGCGGGCCCTACCGGGAGGTGCTGCTCGGCGAGGGGCCCGCCGACGGCCCGGTCAACCGGCTGCACCGGCTGCCCGGCGCCGACGTGCTGATGCTGGACTCCTCCGTCCCGGGCCGGCACGACGGCCTGCTCGACGAGGAGACCCTCGGCTGGCTGGACCGCACGCTGGCCGAGGGGGCGCCGGACCGCCCCGCGCTGGTGGCCTTCCACCACCCGCCGGTGGTGCTGCACCTGCCGTACGTGGACCCGATCCGACAGTTCGGCGAGGAGCGGCTCGCCGAGGTGCTGGGCCGCCACCCCCGGGTCAGGGCGCTGCTCTGCGGTCACGCCCACACCGCGGCGGCCACCACCTTCGCCGGACTGCCGCTGCTGGTCGCGCCGGGCGTGGTCTCCACCGTCGCGCTGCCCTGCGAGGGCGGGGCCGAGATCACCTACGACCAGCCGCCGATGGTCGCCTTCCACGTGCTGGACGACACCGGACGGCTCACCACCCACTACCGGGTGGTCACCTCCGGCTGACGCGGCCCGTGGCTTGCCGGCGGGTGCGGGGGCGGGTACGCCGGCGGGTACGTCGCGGCGCGTGCCTGCGGCCGCGGCTGGCCGGCCGGCGGGGGAGCGGTTCCCGGCGGCCCCGGTCGCGGCGCCGGTCGTGGCCCCGCCGGAGCCCGGCTGCCGGCCATCGGCGAGGCGGAGTCCGGCCCGCGCATCCGCTGCGCGGCGACCTGACGCGAGATCAGGATCTCCAGGAGGCACCACATCGTGCCGAACACCCCGAGCCCCATCGCCATCAGGGCCGGTGTCATCAACCAGCTGTCGGCGTAGGAGGACAGCGCCGCGAGGACGATGCCGACCAGGGTGAAGGCGAGACAGAGCACCGCCCGGACGACGGTGGTCCGCACCTCGTCGGGCAGACGGCGGCGACGGCGTGCGGATGACATCGGGCGACCCCCAGGCGCGGTCACGGCGGCGTACGCGGGCGGACACGGGTGAAACCGGTCGGGGCGGGCAGGGTTCCGGAGTGACCGGCGGCCGGGAGCGCGCCCCTCTGCACCACTCTGCCCTGTCGTACCCGGACTATGCGCACGAATCCCCCGAACTGACACCAAATCGTGTGATCAGGGCCGGAGCGGCCGAAACCTCCGGGCGCTCAGCCCAGTTGACGACCGAGCTCCTCCAGCGCGCCCGTCACGATCGTCCGCATCGCCCGCTCGGCGTGTTCGGCGTCCCCCGCGCAGACCGCCTCCGCGACCTCGCGGTGCAGCCGGATCGCGTACGGCTCGGGCTGATGGGGCATCAGATGGTACTCGGTCCGGCCGGTGAGCACCGCCCCCACGGTGTCACCGAGGTGCGCGAACATCTCGTTGCGGGAGGCGCGCAGCACGGTGGCGTGGAAGTCGATGTCGTGCTGGAGGAAGGCGGCCAGGTCGGCGGCGCGCGCGGTCACCGTCAACTCGACGGCCAGGGAGCTGAGTCGGCGCCGCTCGTCGTCGGTGGCGTGGTGGGCGGCGAGGGCCGCCGCGGCCGGCTCCACGGCCAGCCGGAGCGAGCCGAGCGAGCGCAGCTGCGCGGGGCGGTCGGCGCCCGCCAGCCGCCAGCGGATCACCAGCGGATCGAAGACGTCCCAGTCCGACTTGGGCTGCACGGTGATCCCGACCCGGCGGCGGGAGGCCACCATGCGCATCCCCTCCAGGATCCGCACCGACTCGCGGACCACCGTCCGCGACACCCCGAACCGCTCCTCCAGCTCCTCGGCCCGCAGCACCGCGCCCTCGGGAACCTCCCCGGACGCGATGGCCGGCCCCAGCTCCGCGAGCAGTCGGCCGGGCAGCCCCTGGATCTCCATCCGCCCAGCCTAGACGCCCGCCCCCGGCCCGCACCCCCCGACCTGCACCCGGGGCCCTGACCTGCGCCCCGGGTCCGGCCCGCGCCCCGGGTCCGGCTCGCGCCCCCGAACCCCGCGGTGCGCCCCGGCCGGGAACAAAAGTATGACGATTTGATTTCCAGCACTTGAATACGTCATATCTTTGAGAAACAGTGGCGGCCAGGCAACGAAGGAGCACCACCCATGGCTCTCAGCGTCGAGAACCACGACACCCCCGCAGCACCCCTCACGGTCGTCGTGATGGGCGTCTCGGGCGTCGGCAAGACCACCCTGGCCCGTCTGCTGGCCGACCGCCTCGGCCTCCCCTTCGCCGAGGCGGACGACTTCCACCCGCCCGCCAACATCGCCAAGATGTCGGCCGGCACCCCGCTGGACGACCGGGACCGGGCCCCCTGGCTGCGCGCCGTCGGCGCCTGGCTCAAGGAGCGCACCGAGGCCGGCACCGGCGGTGTGGTCACCTGCTCGGCGCTGAAGCACGGCTATCGCGACACCCTCCGCGAGGCCTGCCCGGACGCCTGGTTCCTGCACCTCAGCGGCGGTCACGAGCTGGTCGGGGACCGGCTCGCCCACCGCACCGGCCACTTCATGCCGACGTCGCTGCTCGACTCGCAGTACGCGGCCCTGGAACCCCTCGGTCCGGACGAGCGGGGCGCCGCCCTGGACGTCGGCCCGTCCCCCGAAGACCTCGTCGAGAAGGCCGTGGCGCTGCTGCGGCCCGTCAATGGAGACCTCGCGTGACCACCCTCCTCGCGGCCGCCGCACCGGCCCTGCCGCACACCGACAGCGACCTCCGGCTGTTGATCGCGGTGCTGCTCAGCATCGGCGCCATCGTGCTGCTGATCACCAGGTTCAAGCTGCACCCGTTCCTGGCCCTCACCCTCGGCTCGGGGCTGCTGGCGGCCGTCGCGGGCGCGCCGTTCGACAAGCTGCTCGGCAGCTTCTCCACGGGCTTCGGCGCCACCGTGGCGGGCGTCGGGCTGCTGATCGGCCTGGGCGCGATGCTCGGCAAGCTGCTCGCCGACTCGGGCGGGGCGAACATCATCGCCGACACCGTGCTGGCCCGCTCCGGCCCGAAGGCGCTGCCCTGGGCCATGGCGCTGATCGCGGCCGTGCTCGGTCTGCCGCTCTTCTTCGAGGTCGGTGTCGTCCTGCTGATCCCGATCGTGCTGCTGGTGGCGCGCCGGGGCAACGTCCCGCTGATGCGGATCGGCATCCCGGCCCTGGCCGGCCTCTCGGTCCTGCACGGCCTGGTGCCGCCGCACCCGGGCCCGCTGGTCGCCGTCGACGCGCTGAAGGCCGACCTCGGCATCACCCTGGCCCTCGGCCTGCTGATCGCCGTTCCGACGCTGATCGTCGCCGGCCCGCTGTTCGCGCGGGTCGCCGAGCGCTGGGTCGGCCCGCTGGAGATCCCGGAGAACACCGCCCCGGAGGGAGCCGTCGAACGGCCGGAGCGCACGCCGTCCTTCGGCGCCGTCCTGGCGACCATCCTGCTGCCGGTGGTGCTGATGCTCGGCAAGGCGCTGGCCGACGTCGTGGTCGACGACCCGAAGGCGCTGCCGCAGCGGGTGTTCGACTTCATCGGCTCGCCGCTGATCGCCCTGCTCGCCGCGACCCTGCTCGGCATGGTCACCCTCGGCCGGGCGGCCGGTTTCGACCGCGACCGGATCTCCGACACGGTCGGCAGGTCGCTCGGCCCGATCGCCGGCATCGTCTTCATCGTCGGTGCGGGCGGCGGCTTCAAGCAGACCCTGATCGACGTGGGCGTCGGCGACGCGGTGAGCGGGTGGTCGGCCAGGTGGCACATCTCGGCGCTGCTGCTCGGCTGGCTGATCGCCGTCCTGATCCGGCTCGCGACCGGCTCCGCGACGGTGGCCACCATCACCGCGGCCGGCATCGTCGCCCCGCTGGCCGCCGACATGTCCTCGACCCACGCGGCCCTGCTGGTCCTGGCGATCGGCGCCGGCTCGCTCTTCTTCTCGCACGTCAACGACGCCGGCTTCTGGCTGGTGAAGGAGTACTTCGGGATGAGCGTCGGCCAGACCCTGAAGTCCTGGTCGGTGATGGAGACGGTGATCTCGGTCGTCGCGATCGCGCTGATCATGCCGCTCAGCCTGATCATCTAGCCCCGGTAGCGGTACCCCGGGACGGCGGACGGACGGTCCGCGGAAACGACGGACGGGCGGGCGTTCCCCAGGGGGAGCGCCCGCCCGTCACGTTCGGGAGGTCACTTCAGCAGCGGCACGACGGAGGGCGGGCACCCCCAGCCCTGGGGTGCCCGCCCGGCACGGCTGCGCCGTGGCGCTACTTGCCCTGGCGCTTGCCCAGGAACGCCTCGACCTCGGTGCGGATCTCCGGGGTGTCCAGGCCGCGGACGGTCATCGTGGTGCGGCGGCGCAGCACGTCGTCCACGGTGTACGCCCACTCGCTGTCGGCCGCGTAGGCGACCTGCGCCCAGACGTCCGGCCCGTCCTCGTGGATCGGCCGGCCGAGCTCCGGGTTCTCGTCGATCATGCGGGCGATCTCGAAGGAGAGCGTGCCGTAGTGGCTCGCCAGGTGCTTGGCGACCAGCGGCTCCATCCGGGAGCCCGGCTCGCGGTCGATCAGCAGACGGTGCGCGACGGCGTTCGGCGCGCCGACGCCCGGCAGCGGGACGGTCGGGGCGATCGGGGACATGTCCTCGCCGAGGGAGGTGCCGGGCACGTGCGCCAGCTTCTCCAGCACCGTCCGGCCGATGTGCCGGTAGGTGGTCCACTTGCCGCCGGCGACCGACAGCATGCCGCCCCTGCCCTCGGTGACGACCGTCTCGCGCTTGGCCGCGGCGGTGTCGCCCGGGCCGCCGGGCAGCACCCGCAGGCCGGCGAAGGAGTAGGTGATCAGGTCGCGGTCGAGGTGCTCGTCGCGGATGGCGTGCGCGGCCTCGCCCATGATCTGGTCGATGTCCGCCTCGGTGGCCCGGACGTCCTGCGGGTCGCCCGTGTACTCCTCGTCGGTGGTGCCGAGCAGGACGTGGTCCTCCCACGGGATGGCGAAGGAGACGCGGTACTTGTCGATCGGGATGGTCAGCGCGGCACGCCACGGGGCGCGGCGCTTGACGACGACGTGGGCGCCCTTGGAGAGGCGGATCGACGGCGCGGCGCCGGCGTCCTCCATCTTGCGCAGGTGGTCCACCCACGGGCCGGTGGCGTTGAGCACCAGGCGGGCGTCGACGCCGAACTCGGTGCCGTCCAGGCGGTCCCGCAGCTCGGCGCCGGTGACCCGGCTGCCGGTGAAGCGCAGGCCGGTGACCTCGGCGTGGTTCAGCACGACCGCGCCGGCGTCGACGGCGGCGCGCACCGTCATCACCGCGACGCGCGAGTCGTTCATCTGGTGGTCGCCGTAGACGGCGACCGAGCGCAGGCCCTCGCTGCGCAGCGCGGGCACCTGCTGGGCGGCGTGCGCGGCGGTGGAGACCCGGCCCATGCCGTCGCGGAAGGCGGAGAGCGCGGAGTACAGGAAGACGCCGGCGCCGAGCTTGGGCGCGCTGTGCGGGCCGCCCTTGTAGACCGGCACGAAGAAGGTCAGCGGGTTGACCAGGTGCGGGGCGACGTCGGTGGCGAGCGCACGGCGCTCCTTGTGGTTCTCGGCGACCAGCTTGACCGCGCCGGTCTGCAGGTAGCGCAGACCGCCGTGGACCAGCTTGGAGGAGGCGCTGGAGGTGGCGCCCGCGAAGTCGCCGGCGTCGACCATGGCGACCTTCAGACCGGCCTGGGAGGCCGTCCAGGCGACGGCGGTGCCGAGGATGCCGCCCCCGATCACCAGCAGGTCGTAGGTGGCCTTGCCCAGCAGCTCGCGGGTCTCGGCACGGGATGCGGTGTGGCCGGCGGAGCGCTCGGCGCCCAGGGTCGGGATGGTTGCCATGGTGTGTGTACGGCGCGCGGGTCGGGCTGCGCCGTTACTCCTCTCGGTGTGCGTACGGCCCCTGGGGAGAGGCCGGGTCGGCCCGGTGCGGCGGGCCGGTGAAACGGGAGCGGGCCGGCCGGGGCTGCTGCCCCGACCGGCTTCGCGATCAGTTGTTCTCGTCCTCCTCCACCCAGCCCATGGTGCGCTCGACGGCCTTGAGCCACTTCTTGTACTCGCGCTCCCGGGTGGCCTCGTCCATGCGCGGGGTCCACTCGGCGGCGCGGTGCCAGTTGGCCCGCAGGGTGTCGAGGTCGTTCCAGAAGCCGACCGCCAGACCGGCCGCGTAGGCGGCACCGAGGGCGGTGGTCTCGGCCACGTACGGGCGCTCGACCGGGGCGTCCAGGACGTCGGCGATGTTCTGCATGAGCAGGTTGTTGCTGGTCATGCCGCCGTCGACCTTGAGGGCGGTGAGCTCGACCCCGGAGTCCTTCTGCATGGCGTCGACGACCTCGCGGGTCTGCCAGGCGGTGGCCTCCAGGACGGCCCGGGCCAGGTGGCCCTTGGTGACGTACCGGGTGAGGCCGGCGATCACACCGCGGGCGTCGGAGCGCCAGTACGGGGCGAAGAGGCCGGAGAAGGCCGGTACGAAGTAGGCGCCGCCGTTGTCCTCGACGGTGTTGGCGAGGGTCTCGATCTCGGCGGCGGTCGAGATGATGCCGAGCTGGTCCCGCAGCCACTGGACGAGCGAGCCGGTGACGGCGATCGAGCCCTCCAGCGCGTAGACCGGCTTCTGGTCGCCGATCCGGTAGCCGACGGTGGTCAGCAGGCCGTGGTACGAGTTGACGATCTTCTCGCCGGTGTTCAGCAGGAGGAAGGTGCCGGTGCCGTAGGTCGACTTGGCCTCGCCCTCGTTGAAGCAGGTCTGGCCGAACAGCGCGGCCTGCTGGTCGCCGAGCGCCGCCGCGACCGGCACGCCGGCCAGGTCGCCGACGGCCTCGCCGTAGACCTCGGCGGAGGAGCGGATCTCCGGGAGGACGGCCATCGGCACGCCCATCGACTCGGCGATCTTCTCGTCCCAGGCCAGCGACTGGAGGTTCATCAGCATGGTGCGGCTGGCGTTGGTCACGTCGGTGACGTGCTTGCCGCCCTCGACACCACCGGTGAGGTTCCAGATGACCCAGGTGTCCATGGTGCCGAACAGGATGTCGCCGGCCTCGGCGCGCTCGCGCAGGCCCTCGACGTTGTCCAGCAGCCAGCGGATCTTCGGGCCGGCGAAGTAGCTGGCCAGCGGGAGGCCGGTCTCGCGGCGGAAGCGGTCCTGGCCGACGTTGCGGCCCAGCTCGCGGCAGAGGGCCTCGGTCCGGGTGTCCTGCCACACGAGCGCGTTGTGGACCGGCTCGCCGGTGTGGCGGTCCCACAGGACGGTGGTCTCGCGCTGGTTGGTGATGCCGATCGCGCGGATGTCGTCCTTGGTCAGTCCGGCCTTCTCCAACGCGCCGCGGACGACCGACTGCACCCGGGTCCAGATCTCGGCGGCGTCGTGCTCGACGTAGCCCGGCTGCGGGAAGATCTGCCGGTGCTCCTGCTGGTCGACGGAGACGATCCGGCCGTCCGCGCCGAAGATGATGCAACGGCTGGAGGTGGTGCCCTGGTCGATCGCGGCGATGTAGTTGCCAGTGCCAGTGGAGGTCATGAGGGTCCTCGGCTCGTTCAGCGGAATTCGGGGGTGGGTGGGCCTGACTCTCAGGTCAGTCCCCGTGCTCGGGCTGGGTGGAAACCCGGGGGCGTCAGAACGCCACGTGGTACAGGCCGCCGGCGAGCAGGCCGCCGATGACCGGGCCGACCACCGGGATCCAGGCGTAGGACCAGTCGGAGCCGCCCTTGTTCGGGATCGGCAGCAGCGCGTGGACGATGCGCGGACCCAGGTCGCGGACCGGGTTGATGGCGTACCCGGTCGGGCCGCCGAGCGACAGGCCGATGCCGACCACGGTGAAGGCGACGATCAGGATGCCGGTGCCGGAGAGGCCGAGGCCCTTGGTGAGGCCCTGGGTGAGGATGCCCAGGCAGAGCACGAAGGTGCCGATGATCTCGGTGAGCAGGTTCTGGACCGGGTTCCGGATCTCGGGGCCGGTCGAGAAGATACCGAGGGTGGGCTCCTGGTTGGCCTGGAACTGGCCGAGGTAGGTGAGCCACACGAAGACGGCGCCGATCATCGCGCCGAGCAGCTGGGAGCCGAGGTAGAGCGGGACCGTGCTCCAGTCGCCGCTGTCCACCGCGAGGGCCAGGGTGACCGCCGGGTTCAGGTGCGCGCCGGACTTCGGGGCCGACATGTAGGCGGCGATCATCACCGCGAAGCCCCAGCCGAAGGTGATCGCCAGCCAGCCGGCGTTGAGGGCCTTCGACTTCTTGAGCGTCACGGCGGCACAGACGCCGCCGCCGAGAAGTATCAGCGCTGCGGTGCCGAGGGTTTCGCCGACGAAGATGTCGCCGTTGGAGAACGCGGACACAAAGACTCCCTTGTCCATATGGCCCGGAGGTGCGGGTGGGGGCAGGGGCCGGGCGATCGGGGGGCGGGTGAGCGCTCTGTGGGATCGTTTCGCACGGCCATCGTTCGACAATGTCGACCGTCATGCGGAAGCTTCCTCCCCGGGTCGCCCTCGCGTCAAGGCCGGGTTACGCAGCTGTGACCCTTTGCTCGGTCCGCTACCCGGCGTCACCGACTGGATAGTCGCAATTTTGGACAAAACGGTAAGGCGCGGACAGGCGACTGGCCTGTCCGCGCCTCAGCGTGAACGTCGTGCATCCGGGGCGGCGCCCCGGCACCCCGGGTCAGAACCGGCCGGCGCCCAGGTCCCGGGAGATCGCCCGCGCGGCGCTGCGCACCGACGCGACCAGCGACGGCTTCACGAAGCCGTCCTCGCAGACCCGCTCCACCGGGCCGTTGACGCAGACCGCGCCGACCGGGTTGCGCCGCCGGTCCTGGATCAGTGCGCCGATCGAGGCCACGCCCTCCCAGGTCTCCTCGACCGCGTCCGCCCAGCCGCGCTCGCGGGTCAGCGCCGCCTCGGCGTCCACGTCGGCCGCCGAGGTCAGCGTCCGCGCCGTGTACGGCTCGTACGGCCCGTCGCCCAGCTCGCCGCGCGCCACCGGGTCGTACGCCAGCAGGACCTTGCCCAGCGCGGTGGAGTGCAGCGGCTGCATCGAACCGACCTCCAGCACCTGCCGGGTGTCGTCCGGCCGGAAGACGTGGTGCACGATCAGCACGCCCTGGTGGTGCAGGACGCCCAGGTAGACGGTCTCCCCGGCCGCCCTGGCCAGGTCGTCCGCCCACACCAGGGCCCGCGCGCGCAGCTCGTGCACGTCCAGGTAGCTCTGGCCGAGCCGCAGCAGCTCCGCGCCCAGCTGGTACTTGCCGCTCTCCGGGTCCTGCTCCACGAAACCCTCCTGCTGGAGGGTGCGCAGGATGCCGTGTGCCGTTCCCTTGGCCAGGTCCAGCGCCGTCGCGACCTCGGACAGGCCCAGGCGGCGCTCGCCGCCGGCCAGCAGGCGCATGATCGCGGCGGCCCGGGAGAGCGACTGGATCGGGCCGGGCATGTGTACCTCCGGGCTGACAGGCGGTCGACAATGTCGACCGCAGTGGTAACGGGCACGAGTCTGCCAGGCCGTGCCCGGTCCGTGCACCTTCCCCCTCGGTAACCCCCGCGCCTCCGACCCGTCCCGGGCGGCCCCGGGCCGTCCCGGATCGGTCCCGGCGCGCCCCGGCCGCGGGGCCGGCCCTCCGCCCGGCCTCAGGGCCGGACGCGGGCCACCTCGGCGGCCAGCTCCCGGATCTGCGCCGGCCCCACCCGGCAGCAGCCGCCCACCAGCCGCGCCCCGCCCGACAGCCAGCCGGCCACCCGCTCCGCCGCGAAGGTCGGACCGCCGGTCCAGTCCCGCGCCGCGGCGTCCCAGCCCTCGCCGCTGTTCGGGTACGCCACGACCGGCTTGCCGGTCACCCGCGCCGCCAGCGCCACCGCCCCGTCCACCTCCTGCGGCGCGCAGCAGTTCACCCCCACGGCCACCACCTCGTCCGCCTCCGCCGCCGGCGCGAACGCCTCCGCCAGCGGCTGCCCCGCCCGGGTGCGCCCGCCCGCCACGCTGAACGACAGCCAGACCGGCACCCCCAGGCCGCGCACCGCCCGCAGCAGGGCCCGGGCCTCGTCGGCGTCCGGCACCGTCTCCAGTGCCAGCACGTCCGGCCCGGCCGCCGCCAGGGCCTCCAGCCGGGGCCGGTGGAACGCCTCCAGCTCGGCCGTGCTCAGCCCGTACCGTCCCCGGTACTCCGAGCCGTCCGCGGTCACCGCGCCGTACGGCCCCACCGACGCCGCCACCCAGCGCCGCCGGCCGGGCAGGCCCCCGGCCGCCTCCCGGGCCGCCTCCCGGGCGAGCTCCACGCCGAGCGCCAGCAGCCGCGCCGCCCCGGCCCGGCCCACCCCGCGCCGGGCGAAGCCCTCGAAACTCGCCTGGTAGCTCGCCGTGATCGCGACCTCGGCCCCCGCCTCGAAGTACGCCCGGTGCACCGCCCGCACCGCCTCCGGCGCGTCCAGCAGCAGCCGGGCCGACCACAGCCCGTCCGCCAGGTCGTGGCCGGCCGCCGCCAACTGGTCGGACAGCCCGCCGTCCAGCACCAGGGGGCCGGCCGCCAGGGCCGTGGCGAAGTCCGACGGGGGAGTGCTGGGCATGACGGCCTCCTCGCGACGAAGCTCCTGGTCACACCCTAGAAGCAGAGCGGTCCCCGGATCCCCGGAAAATCATTTGCCGCAGAGGCAAAGGATCGCTACGTTGTGCTCATTCCGAGAAGGACGGGCACGCACCGTGAGTGGAGAGGAGCGCGCCGTGACCACCCCACCCGACACCCCGGGTCGCACGGCCGCCGAGCAGGAGTGGCTCGCCTCCTACGACCCCCGTGCGTACACCCCGGTCGCCGTCACGGTCGACGTCGTCGCCCTGACCCTGCGCCACGGCTGCCTGCACGTCCTGCTGGTCGAGCGGGCCCTGCCGCCCTACCAGGGCCGCTGGGCGCTGCCCGGCGGCTTCCTGCGCGCCGGCGAGGAGAGCCTCGACGAGGCCGCCGCCCGCGAGCTCGCCGAGGAGACCGGCCTGCACGGCACGGTCGAGGCCGCGGCCGCGCTCAGCCGGATCCACCTCGAACAGCTCGGTACCTACGGCGCCCCCGACCGCGACCCGCGCATGCACGTGGTCGGCGTCGCCTACCTGGCCTTCGCCCCCGACCTGCCCGACCCGCAGGCCGGTACGGACGCGGCACGAGCCGCCTGGCACCCCGTCACCGACCTGGACCTCCGGCCGCCCGGCCGGTCCGAGACCGCCGGTGCACCCGCCGACACCCACGGGGGTGGCGTCGGCAGGTGCACCGGCACCCACATCCGGGCGACGGAGACGGCCGGACCCGCACCGAGCGGTCCCGCCGACGCCGCCCTCGACGCCGCCCTCGATCCGGGCTACGCCTGCCGGGGCGGCGCCCGGCCGGGCGCCGCGGCCCCGATCGCGCTGGCCTTCGACCACGCCCGCATCCTCGCGGACGGACTCGACCGCGCCCGCGCCAAGATCGAGTACAGCCCGCTGGCCACCGCCTTCCTCCAGCACGACTTCACCATCCCCGAGCTGCGCGCCGTCTACGAGGCCGTCTGGGACGAGAAGCTCCACCCCGGCAACTTCCACCGCAAGGTGCTCTCCGTCCCCGGCTTCGTCGAAGGCACCGGCACCACCACCAAGCACGGCGGCGCCCGCGGCGGCCCGCGCGCCCGTACCTACCGCTCCGGCGACGCCCGCCTCCTCCACCCGGCCCTCCTGCGACCCGCCCGGGAGGAAGAGGCGGGGGAGCGGATCCACTGACCGGGCCCCACCTCCGGCCGGCCCCCACTAGCATCCGGCCATGACGATTCACGAGGCCGGCACGGTGCGCCACCGCCCCAACTCCCACTGCCACTTCTGCGGCACCCTCTACCCGCCCGGTACCGACGGCTGGCCCCGCGTCTGCCCGCGGTGCACCGAGATCAGCTACCGCAATCCGCTCCCGGTCGTCGTCACCCTCCTCCCTGTCACCCAGGACGACACCGCCGCCGGCCTCATCGTCATCCGCCGCACCATCGAGCCCGGGTACGGCGAGCTCGCCCTCCCCGGCGGCTACGTCGACTACGGCGAGAGCTGGCAGCAGGCCTGCGTCCGCGAGCTCCGCGAGGAGACGGGCATCCTCGCCGACGCCGTCGACATCACCCTGGTCGCCACCGACTCCGACACCCACGGCGGCTTCCTCTGCCTCTTCGGCCTGCTCCCGGCCCGCCCGCTCACCGAACTCCCGGCCTCCGTGCCCACCGAGGAGACCGACGGCTGGCAGCTCTCCACCCCGGACACCCCGCTCGCCTTCCCCTTCCACACCCGCGTCTCCCGCTCCTGGTACGACGGGGAGTTCACCCGCCCCTGACCAGGGCCTGACCGCGCCGGGCAGACCCTGGCGCACCGGCCGATCACGTGGCAGGGTCTGCACCGACAGCCCCCAACCGGACGCGGGCCCTGCCACGAGCAGCCCCGTCCTTACCACCGGCCGGGAGACCACCACCGTGAGCACTCCACCCCAGGACCAGCCGCTCTGGCGCCCCACCCCCGCTCGCGCCGCCAGCACCGGGATCGTGGCCTTCCAGGCCTGGGCCGCCCAGCACCACGGCGCCCCGGCCGCACCGCTCGCTCCCACCGCCTCCGACGCCGAGGCCGCCGCCCGCTACGCCGCCCTGCACGCCTGGTCCGTCGAGGACCTCGACCGCTTCTGGACGGCCGTCACCCAGTGGTTCGACGTCCGGCTCACCACCGAGGCCGGCACCGACGAACCGCTCGGCGTCCTGGCCGACCCCGCCATGCCCGGCGCCCGCTGGTTCCCCGGCCGCAAACTCAACTACGCCGAGCACGCCCTCCGCCACGGCGAGGACCGGGCCAACGCCGACAAGCCGGCCGTCCTCCACCTCGACGAGACCACCGAACAGCCCGTCACCCTCACCTGGGCCGAACTCCGCCGCCAGGTCGGCTCCCTCGCCGCCGCCCTCCGCGCGCGCGGCGTCCGCCCCGGCGACCGCGTCGGCGCCTACCTGCCCAACATCCCGCAGGCCGCCGTCGCCCTCCTCGCCACCGCGGCCGTCGGCGCCGTCTGGACCAGCTGCGCCCCGGACTTCGGCGCCCGCAGCGTCCTCGACCGCCTCCAGCAGATCGAGCCCGTCGTCCTGTTCGCCGTCGACGGCTACCACTACGGCGGCAAGGACCACGACCGCACCGACGTCGTCGCCGAGCTCCGCCGCGAACTCCCCTCGCTGCGCACCGTCGTCCACGTCCCCCTGCTCGGAGCCCCCGCGCCCGAGGGCGCGCTGCACTGGGACGACCTGATCGCCGGCGACGCCGAGCCGGTCTTCGAGGCGGTCCCGTTCGACCACCCGCTCTGGGTCCTCTACTCCTCCGGCACCACCGGCCTGCCCAAGGCCATCGTCCAGAGCCAGGGCGGCATCCTCGTCGAGCACCTCAAGCAGGCCGGCCTCCACCTCGACCTCGGCCCCGAGGACCGCTTCCTCTGGTACACCTCCACCGGCTGGATGATGTGGAACTTCCTCGTCGCCGGCCTCCTCGTCGGCTCGACGATCGTCACCTACGACGGCAGCCCCGGACACCCCGACACCGGCGCCTTCTGGTCCGTCGCCGCCCGCACCGGCGCCACCGTCCTCGGCACCTCCGCGGCCTACGTCATCGCCGGCCGCAAGGCCGAACTCCGGCCCGGCCACGATCTCGACCTCTCCGCCGTCCGGTGCATCGGCACCACCGGATCCCCGCTGCCGCCGGACGGCTTCCGCTGGATCTACGACGAGGTCAAGGAGGACGTCTGGCTCGCCTCCGTCAGCGGCGGCACCGACGTCTGCTCCTGCTTCGTCGGCGGCGTCCCCACCCTCCCGGTGTACCTCGGCGAGATCCAGGCCCCGTGCCTCGGCGCCGCCGTCGAGTCCTGGGACGTCCAGGGGCACCCGCACACCGACGAGGTCGGCGAACTCGTCGTCACCAAGCCCATCCCGTCGATGCCCACCGGCTTCTGGAACGACCCCGAGGGCACCCGATACCACGACAGCTACTTCGACACGTACCCCGGAGTCTGGCGCCACGGCGACTGGATCACCGTCACCTCGCGCGGCACCGTGGTCATCCACGGCCGCTCCGACTCCACCCTCAACCGGCAGGGCGTCCGGATGGGCTCGTCCGACATCTACGAGGTCGTCGAGCGCCTCCCCGAGATCGCCGAGTCCCTGGTCATCGGCCTGGAGGAGCCCGACGGCGGCTACTGGATGCCGCTCTTCGTGGTCCTGGCCCCCGGCGCCGAACTCGACGACGCCCTCGTCGGCCGCATCCGCGTCGCGCTGCGGACCGAACTCTCCCCGCGCCACGTCCCCGACGAGGTCATCGCCGTCCGCGGCCTGCCGCACACCCTCACCGGCAAGCGCATCGAGGTCCCGGTCAAGCGCCTGCTCTCCGGCACCCCGCTCGACCAGGCCGTCAACCCCGGCTCCGTCGACAACCTCGACCACCTGCGCTTCTTCGAGCAGCTCCGCCGCGACCGCCGGGCCGGGTAGCCGGTACGCCGGCCCCCCGGCGCATCCCCGCCACCCTCCCGGACACGCCGAAGGGGCCCCTCCACCGCCACGGTGGAAGGGCCCCTTTTCGGAGGAACGCGCGGTCTCGACCGCCTGTCCGGCTACTCGCCGGACAGCACCTGCTGCGCCGCTGCCCGCGCCTCGTCGGCGCTGTCCGTCGCACGGGCGGCCTCGGCGGCCCGGCGGCACTGCGCCAGCGTGTACTTGCCCAGCGTGGTGCGCACGTAGGGGATCGACGCCGCGCCCATCGACAGGCTGGTCACCCCGAGACCGGTCAGCACCACGGCCAGCAGCGGGTCGGAGGCCGCCTCGCCACAGACGCCGCAGCTCTTGCCGGCCGCGGCGGCGGCCTCGGCGGAGAACGCGATCAGGTCCAGCAGCGCCGGCTGCCACGGGTCCTGCAGTCGGGCCAGCGCGCCGACCTGCCGGTCGGCGGCGAAGGCGTACTGGGCGAGGTCGTTGGTCCCCAGCGAGAGGAACTCGACCTCCTGGAGGATGGAACGCGCCCGCAGCGCCGCCGACGGGATCTCGACCATCGCGCCGAACTTGGCGTTGAGCCCCGCCTCACGACACGCGTCGGCGAAGTCCTTGGCGTCCTTGCGGTCGGCCACCATCGGGGCCATCACCTCAAGGTGCACCGGCAGGCCCTCGGCCGCCGTGGCCAGCGCACGCAGCTGGGTCTGCATGACCTCCGGGTGCTCCAGCAGCGTCCGCAGACCGCGCACACCGAGCGCGGGGTTCGGCTCGTCCGCCGGGGTCAGGAAGTCCAGCGGCTTGTCCGCGCCCGCGTCCAGCGCCCGGACCACGACCCGGCCCTCCGGGAACGCCTCCAGCACCTTGCGGTACGCCTCGACCTGCTTCTCCTCGCTGGGCGCCTTCGCCGAGTCGTCCAGGAAGAGGAACTCGGTCCGGAACAGGCCGACGCCCTCCGCGCCGGCCTCCAGCGCGGCCGGCAGGTCGGCGGGTCCACCGATGTTGGCGAGCAGCGGGACCTTGTGCCCGTCCAGGGTCTGGCCCGGACCGGAGGAGGCGGCCAGCGCGGCCTTGCGCTCGGCGGCGCTCCGGCGAAGCTCCTCCTGCTTCTCCTCGGTCGGCTCGACCAGCACGTTGCCCGAGCTGCCGTCGACCGCGACGACGGTGCCCTCGGCGACGTCGGCCGCTCCCGGGAGCGCGACCACGGCCGGCACACCCATGGCCCGCGCGAGGATGGCGCTGTGGCTGGTCGGCCCGCCCTCCTCGGTCACGAAGCCGAGCACCAGCGTCGGGTCGAGCAGCGCGGTGTCGGCCGGCGCCAGGTCCCGGGCGAACAGCACGTACGGCTCGTCGCTGTCCGGGACGCCCGGCATCGGCACGCCCAGCAGGCGCGCCACGATGCGGTTCCGCACGTCGTCGAGGTCGGCGACTCGGCCCGCGAGGTAGTCCCCGGCCGAGGCCAGCAGCGCGCGGTAGGCGGCGAACGCGTCGTAGACACCGCGCTCGGCACTGCTGCCGACGGTGATCCGGCGGGCGACGTCGGCCATCAGCTCCGGGTCCTGCGCCATCAGGGCCTGAGCCTCGAGGACGGCCTGCGCCTCGCCACCGGCCAGGTTGCCGCGGGCGATCAGGTCCGCGGCCACCGCCTCGACGGCCGCCTGGGCGCGGGCCTGCTCACGCGGGGCGTCCTCGGTGGGGATCTGGGTGGCCGGCGGCTCCAGCACCGCCGTACCCATGTGCCGCACCTGGCCGATCGCGACCCCGTGGCTGACACCCACGCCGCGCAGCGTCTTCTCCATGTATGTCTCCGCTGAGGGAAGCGGCCCCGCCGGGTACCGCTGTGTGCCGGGCCGCCCCGTCCGGTGCGGAGGGGCGGATCTGTCGGGAAGGTAGAGAGGGGTCAGCTCCAGTTGAACAGGGCGTCGCCGACGGCGACCTCCCCGTCCTCGCGGACGTCGCCCAGCGCGTCGGCCGAGGCCTCGAGCGCGACGATCGGCGAGATCGGCGACTTGCCGGCGGCCTCGACGGCGGCCGGGTCCCACTTGATGACGGCCTGGCCGCGGGTGACGGTGTCACCCTTGTTGACGAGGAGCTCGAAGCCCTCGCCGTTGAGCTGGACGGTGTCGATGCCCAGGTGGGTCAGCACGCCGTGGCCGTCCGCGTCCACGACGACGAACGCGTGCGGGTGCATGGATACGACCACGCCGTCCACCGGGGCGACGGCCTCGGTCGGGCGACGGACCGGGTCGATCGCGGTGCCCGGACCGACCATCGCGCCCGAGAAGACGGGGTCCGGCACGCCGGCGAGCCCGACGACCTTGCCGGTCAGCGGCGACATCACAGTGGTCATGGTTGAGCCTCCCAAGTGCGCAGTACAGGCGAGCGGCCGCGAACAGCGGCAGGATGATCGAGCGCAGTGATCGTCTGAAGCCTAAATCATGTCAACTTCGGACATCAGCTGACATTCCCAGGCGAAGTGACCTGCCTGTCCGCCCTCACCAGCCGGTCATCTTGCCGACCGCTGGTGGTCTAGTCCTCTTGGCCGATGCGCCGCACTCTACAGGCATCTTGGCGAATCGGGACCATTGCTGTATATGCTCGCGAGAGCAACAAATCACTCCTCCGACCGGGTGACGGCCGGCGCGGCCCGATTCGCGCTCCGGCGGACGACCCGCTATGGTTGATCGAGTCGCCGCGAGACGACGGTTAACGCCAGGTTTCAGATACGAAAAGCGCCGGTTAAGAACTGGCAAACGGATCTGCTAGGCTGGAAACACGAAAGAACGAAGCGCCCGGAGGGCCGGTGTGAAAGCCGCCTGAAGGAAGTGTCCGTTCCTTGAGAACTCAACAGCGTGCCAAAA
>NZ_JBHXKE010000073.1:0-36991 GCF_042722765.1 Kitasatospora sp. NPDC058406 | reverse complement strand
GCCCGCGCCCCCCCGTCCCCGCCGGGGGGGGCGGGGGCGGGGGGGGGGGGCGCCCCCCCCCGCGGCGGCGGGAGGGATCCGGGACCAGTGGTCAGACGGCGACCGTGGTGCCCGCGGCGAGGGAGCGTTCGGCGGCGGCGAGGATCTCCACGGTCCGCAGGCCGAAGGCGGCGGAGCAGGGGTGCGGCTCACCGGTGCGGACGGACTCGTCGAGCGCGTCGAGGGCGCGGTGCAGGGCCGCGATCGGGCCCTCGCCGCGTTCGGGCAGGTGGACGGTGCCGGCCTCGCCGCGCAGCTCCATCCCGGTGCCGCCGCCCGCCACGGGGACGGTGAGGCTGAGCGCCAGGGTGCTGGACGCGCCGCCGACGTGGCGCAGCACGAGGTGGACGGTGTCCAGCGGGCCGGCCACGGCCGTCAGGGAGGTGACGTCGCCGAGGATCGGGAGCAGCACGGAGAGGGCGTGCGGGCCGACGTCCCAGAGCGCGCCCTTGTCCTTGCGCCAGGCGGAGGCCGCGTACGGGCTGGTGGAGTCCGGGGCGAAGACCGAGCCGAGCCAGTCGGAGCGGCCGGTGAACCAGCCGCCGGCGGCGGCCTGCGCCTCGATCCACGGGATCTGGTCGCCGCCGAAGCGGACGGTGAAGAACACCACCGAGGCGACGCCGTTGCGTCCGGTCGCCTCGACCACCCGGCGGGCGTCGGGGACGGTCAGCGCGACGGGCTTGTCGAGCAGCAGGTGGCAGCCCGCCTCGGCGGCCCGTACGGCGAGGTCCGCCTGGACGGTCGGCGGCAGTGCGATGGAGACGGCGTCGACCTCGGCGAGCAGCCGGTCGAGGTCGGCGTGGCCGGGGACGCCGTGCTGCGCGCCGAGCGCTGCGGCGGCCTCGGGGCGGCGGCCCCAGACTCCCGCGAACTCGAAGGCGGGGTGCTCCGCCAGGACGGGTGCGTGCACCCGCTCCGCCCAGGGGCCGGTGCCCAGCAGTCCGATCCGCATGGTGGTCTCGCTCCTCGGTCGTGCGCGGGTGTTCGGTCGTGCGTCGATGTCGATCTCGTGTGCTGCCGTGCTGTGCCGTACCGCCATGGTGCTCGACCGTACTCCGCCGCCCGGTCGGGTCCGTGCCCGGTGGGTACCGCGCCCCGGTCGGGTCCGCGCCCGGTCGCACGAAGGCCGCCGTCGCTCCCCCGGGGCGACGGCGGCCCTGGCCGGCGGGTCAGTCCGCGACGGGCCCGGCGGGTGCTGCGGCGGTCTGCGCGCCGGCACCCGGTGCGGTCGCCGTCGCCGTGGCGGCGGCAGTGACCGTGGTGGTGGCCGTGGTGGCGGTGGCCGTGGTGGCGGCGGCAGTCGCCGACGGTGCTCCGATCGGGGCCTCGGCGGCCGAGGCCGCCTCCGCCGCCGCGTCCTCCGCCTCACGGGCCCGGGCGGACTTGGCGGCGCGGCGCTTCATCAGCCAGGCCGAGAAGGCGCCGCCGAGGGCGGCCAGGAGCAGGCCGATCCAGGAGAACTTCGACAGCCACTGCTCGGCGACCTTGCCGACCTGGTAGACGAGCAGGGTCGTCCCGCCGGCCCAGACGATGCCGCCGAGGACGTTGGCGATCAGGAACTTCCAGTACGGCATCTTGAGCGCGCCGGCGAGCGGCCCGGCGAAGATGCGCAGCAGGGCGATGAAGCGGCCGAAGAAGACGGCCCACATGCCCCACTTCTGGAACGAGCGTTCGGCGCTGGCCAGGTGGTCCGGGCCGAAGTGCTTGGGGAACCGCCGCCCCAGCTTCTCGAAGAGCGGCTTGCCGCCCTTGCGTCCGATCGAGTAGCCGATCGAGTCGCCGATGATCGCACCGAGGATCGCGAAGACCGCCACCCAGACCGGGCTGACCACGCCGCGCGCGGCCAGCAGCGCCGAGGACACCAGGGCGATCTCGCCGGGGAGCGGAATGCCCAGCGACTCCAGTCCGATGATCAGACCTACAAGGGCATACACCGCGCCCGGTGGCACGCCCTCGATCCAGGCGTCGATGTGCAGCAAGGCCAGTACCTCCGTGGCAGGACGAGACCCACGGCAGGCCCGGTCAGGTATCCGCAGCCCGCGCGCCGGTCTCGACGTCGTCCGAATGGCGGCACCAGGCCGCTCCCCGAGAAGGCAGCCTAACGTGCCGGGCGGCCCGTCCCCCTGGCCGATCACCCCTGGTTACGACGCGTGGCGGCCTGCGGCGGTTCCGGCGTCCCCGGGAACCGGGCCGCCCACCGCGCCTCCACCGCGCCTCCGCCCGGGGACCCTCGCCGGCCCCGTGCAGCCGCCCCCGACCCGGCACCGGCCGGGGGCCCCGGCCCCACGACCCGGTCGGCTACGGCTGCACGGGGCGGTCCGCGAAGTCCACGACGGTGACCGAGGGGCGGCGGTCCGCCAGCGGGGGAACGGCGAGGGCGATCGGGAGCAGGGCTCCGACGAGTCCGCGTCCGCCGGTCGGCCGGACGTCCCGCACCGCGGCCACCGCAGGACCGGCGCTGCGCAGCTTGGCCCGCTCGCCCGCGTCCATCGCCCACGGCATCGGGGGCGCCTCGTAGCCCCGGGTCCGCACCCTGCCGCTCAGGGTGAGCCGGCCGAACCAGCGCGGTACCGCGTCCAGGACCAGCGAACCGCCCGGGAACCGCTCGGCACAGCCCGCGATCAGGGCCCGCACCTGGGCCGGCCGCAGGTACATCAGCAGACCCTGCGCGGTGATCAGCACCGCCCGGCTCCGGTCCACCTCCTCGGCCCAGCCGAGGTCGGTGACGTCGGCGGCCACGGAGCGCCGGCGCGGCCCGGGCGGCAGCAGTTGCTCCCGCAGGGCGACCGACTCGGGCAGGTCCACCCCGATCCACCGGGCACGGCCGTTGTCGACACGCCAGTACTGGGTCTCCAAGCCCTCCCCCAGGCAGACCACGGTGCCGCGCGGCTCCCGGGCCAGGAAGTCCGCCACCTCGCGGTCGAAGCAGGCCGCCCGCAGCGCCTGCAGCTGGGCCTGGACGCCGCTGGTTCCGAAGCGCTCGGCGAACGGGTAGTCGATCCGGTCCACCAGCTCGACCGCCTTCGGGTCGTGCAGCACCGTGTCCGGCCTGCGCGCCTCGACGGAGCGCTGGTAGAGCGTCCACAGTGCCGTCTCGGGGACCGCCGTCAGATCCGGCCGTTCCATGCTGTTCATCACTCGGTCGTTCCTCTGCATCCTCGGACCCCGGGACGGACCCGCCGATTCTGACACTGCCGGGGGCGTGAACAGAGCGCGCGAAGCCCCGGCGCGCCGCCCCGCGCGACCGTGCGCACCGTGCCCGGGACGCGCGCCCGGTCAGCCGACGCTGAACGCCCCTTCCGGCGGGGGCGGGGAGTCGGTGGCGGTGGCGTCCGTCACCGGCTCCGTCCGGGCGACGAAGGCCGCGAGGTCGGCGCCGTCGGTCAGCCGGGCCGGGAAGATGTCGCCGGCCAGCCGCCGGACCAGGTCGGCGACCGGCAGCGGACCGGTCGAGCCGACGAGCAGGATGTTGCCGTACCGCCGCCCGCGCAGCACCGGCGGCTCCGCGATCAGGCAGGCCTCCGGGAAGACGGCCCGCACCGTCGCCGCCTGCGCGCGGGCGAAGGCGAGCGGCGGACCGTCCGCGAGGTTGGCGGCGTAGCAGCCGCCGGGGCGCAACGCGGCCGACGCCAGCCGGAGGAACTCCACCGAGGTCAGGTGCGCGGGCGTCCGCGAACCGTGGAAGACGTCGGCGACGACGAGGTCCAGCGAGCCGGGTGCGGCCTCCGCGAGCGCCGCCCGGGCGTCACCGACCACGGCCGTGATGTCGGCGCCCGGCCCGTGCCAGGGAAGGTGCTCCGCCACCAGCGCGAGCAGCGGGCCGTCGACCTCCACCACCCGCTGGCGGGAGCCCGGACGGGTGGCGGCCAGGTAGCGGGGGACGGTCAGCGCGCCACCGCCCAGGTGGAGCGCGTCCAGCGGCTGCCCGGCCGGGGCGAGCGCGTCGACCAGGTGGCCGAACCGCTGCGTGTACTCGAACTCCAGGTGGGTCGGGTCCCCGAGGTCGACGTAGGACTGCGGGGTGTCGTCCAGGGTGAGCAGCCAGCCGCCGTCGTGGTCGATGTCGGGCAGCAGCTTGGCCTGCCCGAGGTCCGTCCGCCGCACGACCGGTACGGGGTCGTCGTCCACGGACGGTCTGGGCGTGTCGGGCATCTCGGGCATGACGGCAGCATAGGCGGCTCGCCCGAGTCGCCGTCACGCCCGAGGCTACCGGCCGGTATCGTCAGGGTTCCCGAGGCAGCGATACCGAGCAGAGATTGGGTGCGACTGGACATGGAGTTCCGCGAAGACATCCTGGGTGCCCCCTACGAGGCGGTCGAACTGCCGCTCCGCCCGGACGAGGAGGGCGAGGTCTCCGCCACGCTCGTCCGGCGGCTGGTCCCCGGTTCGGACCGGGCCGTCCTCTACATCCACGGCTACAACGACTACTGGTTCCAGACCCACCTGGCCGACCACTACGCCGCCGCCGGCTTCTCCTTCTACGCGCTCGACCTGCGCAAGTACGGCCGTTCGCTGCGACCGCACCAGTCCCCGAACTTCGTCCGCGACCTCGCCGCCTACGACGAGGAGCTCGACGAGGCGGTCCGGGTCGTCCGGCAGCTGGACGGGCACACCCGGCTGCTGATCAACGGCCACTCCACCGGCGGCCTGATCGCCGCCCTCTGGGCCGGCCGCCGCGCCGGGCGCGGGCTGGTCGACGCGCTCTTCCTCAACAGCCCTTTCCTCTCCATGCCGGCCGCCCCCGCCGTCCGCACCCTCGGCGCCCCCGCCCTGGACGCCCTCGGCCGCTTCGCCCCGACCCGCGTGCTGCCGTCGGCCCTCAACCCGCACTACGTGCACAGCCTGCACCAGGACCACCGCGGCGCGTGGGACTTCGACCTGCGTCTCAAGCCGGCGGAGGGCGTCCCGCTGTTCGCCGGCTGGCTCGCCGCCGTCCAGCGCGGCCACCGCGAGGTGCGGCGCGGCCTCGGCGTCGAGGTCCCGATCCTGCTGATGGCCTCCACCGCCTCGATCTCCACCACCCGCTGGCACAACGCCCTCCACCACGCGGACGCCATCCTGCGCGCCGACGACATCGCCGCCGCCGGGCCCCACCTGGGCCGCCACGTCACCATCGTGCGCATCGAGGGCGGCATGCACGACCTCGTCCTCTCCGGCGAGAAGGCCCGCACCCAGGTCTTCGCCGAACTCGACCGCTGGCTCGACGCCTACTTCCCCCTCGCCGTGCACTGATCCCTCGCCGCACACCGGCCCTCGCGCTGCACCGGCCCCCGTGCTCCGACGGCCCGCGGCCCGAGGACGCGTGACCCGTTCGCCTCCGTGTCTCCCCCTCCGCGGGCGGCCCCGCCGGTGGCGGGGGGGTGGTGTGAGGCGGGCGCGGCCCCCCCGGCCCCGGCGCGGGGGCCCCCCCCCCCCCCCGCCCCCGTTCCGTTCCCGCCCCCCGATCGGGTTGGATGGGTGGATGAGCGAGGAGAAGAGCGCCGTTCCGGCGTGGGAGCAGCGGTTCAGGGCGGCACGGGTCTCCCTGCCGGACTGGGCGGAGGACGCCCCCGACCGGGCGCTGTACGTGTCCAACGCCAGCGGCACCTACGAGATCTACGCCTGGGACCGCGCCACCGACACCCACCGGCGCGTCACCGACCGGCCGAACGGCACGACCGACGCCGAACTGTCCCCCGACGGCGCGTGGATCTGGTGGTTCGACGACAGCGACGGTGACGAGTTCGGCATCTGGCGCCGCCGGCCCTTCGAGGGCCGCCCCGAAGGCGCGACCGGCCCCGACGAGGAGGCCGTCCCCGGCCTCGACCCGTCCTACGACGCGGGCCTGGCCCTCGGCCGGGACGGCACCGTCGTGGTCGGCCGGTCCACCGACGAGCACGGCACCACCCTGCACCTGCGACGGCCCGGGGCGACCGAACCGGTCGAGATCTACCGGCACGCGGAGTACGGCGGCGTCGGCGACCTCAGTCACGACAGCACCCTGCTGGCCATCGACCACACCGAGCACGGCGACGCGATGCACGGGGCGATCCGGGTGGTCCGCCTCTCCGACGGCGCGACCGTCGCCGAGCTGGACGAGGTCACCGGGCACGCGGAACCGCGCGGTGTGGCCTGCATGGGCTTCGCCCCGGTCGACGGTGACACCCGGCTGCTGGTCGCCCAGCAGCGCACCGGCCGCTGGGAACCGATGATCTGGGACGTCGCGACCGGTGTCGAGACCGCGCTGCCGCTCCGCGACGAACAGGGCCGCGAACTGCCCGGCGACGTCTCCGCCCAGTGGCGGCCCGGCGCCCGGTCCCTGCTGATCGAGCACGAGTACGAGGCGCGCAGCGAGCTGTTCTCGTACGAGCTCGACAGCCCGGACGGCCCGGGGAGCGCCAAGGGCGTGCTGACCCGGCTCGACACCCCGCGCGGCACGGTCAGCGGCGCGACCGCCCGGCCGGACGGCACCGTGGAGTTCCTCTGGTCCTCCGCCGCCGAGCCGTCCGCGGTCCGTTCCACCGCCGGCGGCGTGGTGCTGCGCGCGCCCGGCGCGGTGCCACCCGCCTCCGTCCCGGTCGAGGACGTCTGGGTGGACGGCCCCGGCGGCCGGGTGCACGCGCTCGTCCAGCGGCCGTCCGGGGCAGGTCCGGCGGACGGCCCGTTCCCGACCGTCTTCGAGGTGCACGGCGGCCCGACCCACCACGACAGCGACTCCTTCGCCGCCGGCCCGGCCGCCTGGCTGGACCACGGCTTCGCGGTGGTCCGGGTCAACTACCGCGGCTCCACCGGCTACGGCCAGGCCTGGACGGACGCGCTGCGCGAGCGGGTCGGCCTGATCGAGCTGGAGGACATCGCGGCCGTCCGGGAGTGGGCGGTGGCGAGCGGCCTGGCCGACCCGGACCGGCTGGTGCTGTCCGGCGGTTCCTGGGGCGGCTACCTCACCCTGCTCGGCCTCGGCGTGCAGCCGGAGCTCTGGAGCCTCGGCGTCGCCGCCGTCCCCGTCGCGGACTACCTGACCGCGTACGACGACGAGATGGAGGCGCTGAAGGCGATCGACCGCACGCTCTTCGGCGGAACGCCGGAGGAGGTGCCCGAGCGCTGGACCGCCTCCTCCCCGCTGACCTACGTGGAGCGGGTGCGGGTCCCGGTCTACATCAGCGCCGGGGTGAACGACCCGCGCTGCCCGATCCGGCAGATCGACAACTACGTCGAGCGGCTGGAGCAGCTGGGCAAGGTGCACGAGGTGTACCGGTACGACGCCGGGCACGGTTCGCTCGTCGTCGACGAGCGGATCAAGCAGCTGCGGCTGGAGATCGACTTCGTCGGTCGGCACCTCGGCACGGGCGGCGTCGGAGAGAATCGGTAGAAGACGGAGGAGAGGGACGGGGGGAACGTGTGAGACGCCTGCTGGCGATCATGGGGGTGGGGGTGGCCGGGGCCCTGGTGCTCACCGGCTGCTCGGGTCAGGACGGCGACGACGGGAGCGGGGGCGGGGGGTCGGCCTGCCCGCCGCCCGCCTCCTCACCGTCCTCCTCACCGACGACCACGAGTTCGCCGACGGCCCCGTCCAAGGCCACGGCGACCGTGGCCGCCGCCGCGGCCGTCGTGGTGCGGGCGGCCTTCCGCACGGCCGAGCTCGGCGCAGCCGAACGCGGCCCGGAGGGCGCTGCGGGGTCCGTGGCGACTTCAGTGGCAGGGTCCGTGGCGCCGTCCGTGGCGTCGACCGTGGCGGAGGGCGCGCCGCACGGCGGCACGGTGCTGCTGGCCAAGTCGGGCTCGTCCGGCTCCAAGAGCTCGTCGGGTTCCAAGAGCTCGTCCGGCTCGAAGGGCTCCAAGAGCGGCCGCAAGGCCCGCCACCACACCGACACCTACGACTCGGACGACGACAACGCCGGCGGGAACGGCAGTGGCAGCAGCCGGCGGTGCGACAACCCGCCGCCGACCGTTTCGCCGTCCCCGTCGGCCACGTCGTCAGGCCCGTCGGCTCCGCCCGCTTCGTCCGGGGCGCCGACCCCGTCCGCACCGGTGGTGCCGAGCGCACCCGCCGTTCCGTCCAAGCCCGTCGTGCCGCCGGTGAAGCCCACGCGCTGAGCCGGCCGTCCGGTCAGTCGAGGACCGGGTCCAGTCCCAGGGCCCGGTCCTGCTCGGCCTCGGCCTCGCGGCGCAGCAGGCGGAACCACATGAACACCACGAAGCCGCCGAAGACGAACCACTCCAGCGTGTAGCCCAGGTTCTGGAACGCCCGCAGGCTCAGTCCGTTGCCGCCCTGCGGCTGCACCGTCGGCACCGGGGTCAGCCCGGCCGGCGCGTCGTCGGCGGACACCCAGCCGTCGTACCAGCCCTCGTAGGAGAGCTTGTTGACCAGGGCGGCCCGGTTGATCGTGCCGAGCTGTCCCTCCGGGAGCCCGCCGGCCACCGCACCGCCGCTGCCGCTGGTCTCGCCGGCCTGCAGCCGGCCGGTCACCGTCACCTCGCCGGCGGGCGCGGCACCGGCGGCCGTGGTCGTGGTCGTGGAATCCGCGACCGTGGAGGCGCCGGCGGGCATTCCGGTGGCGGGCACCGCGGCAGCCGGTGTCCCGGCCGCCCAACCGCGGACCACCGCGACGGTCCGCCCGTCCGGCGTGCGCAGCGGGGTCAGCACGTAGTAGCCCTGCTTGCCGTCCAACACCCTGTTGGGCACGAGCAGTTGGTGTTCCTGGTCGAAGGTGCCGGTCACCGTCACGGCCTGGCCGACGGTGTCCGTGGTGACCTGCGGCCGGTCGGCGCCGAGCACCTCACCGAGCGGCCGGGAAGCACCCGCGTCGTTCACCGACCGGCTGATCTCCTCCTGCGAGGCGACCTTGTCCTCGAACCGACCGAGCTGCCAGGAGCCGAGCCAGACGCACACCGCGACGGCCGCGACGGCCAACGCGGTGCCGCTCAGCCAGCGCGGGGTGAGGAGGAACCGGTACACACCCCCACGGTAACCACTCCTCACACGCCGCCCGACCCCAGGCCCCCCGCCCGGCCCGGACACCACCCCCCGGAGCGGAAAGTCGGACCGGCCGACGTCCCCCGCCGCGAGGCCCCGCCGGTCCGCACCACCACCGCCCAGGACGCCGTCCTGCGCCCTCTCGCCGGTCCCCTACTCCCCTACTCCTGATGCTTCCTCTCACCACTGCCCGGCGCCCGGCCCCGCGTGCGGCGCCCCGGGACCGCCCCCGCACTCACCCCGACGAGGGCGAGGCGCTCGGAGCCGGGAGCGCCGACGGAAGCGGGTCGGGCGCGGTGCGGTAGACCGTGCCCGCGCAGACGCCCGGGAGGACGGCGACGGACGCGGGCGGGTTGCCCGGCGCCGGGGTGTAGGCCAGCGTGACGCTCGTCAACGGCTTGCCGGGCCCGGCCGTCGAGGTGGCCGACGGACTCGGCGCACCGGTCGACGGGGGTGTCGTCGCAGCGCTCGGCGGCGGCTCCGCGCTCGTCCCCGCGGTGAAGCCGGCCTCCGGGGCCGACCCGGTGGACAGGCGCGGCCCGCTCGTCGATCCGGTCGGGCCGGCGCTCAGCAGGCCGGGACCCGTCCCGCCGCTCGCACCCGCGCCCGCGTCCGTTCCCGCACCGCCGCTCGCGCCGCCGGCCGATCCCGGCGCCGCACCGGTGCCCGCGCCCGGCCCAGGAGCGGCGCCGCCACCCGCCGTACCGCCGGCCGTCGCGCTGCCGGTGCTGCCGCCGGTGGCTCCGCCCGTCGTGCTCTGCCCGGGGCCGGCGGAGGCGCTCGGCGAGGTCGTCCCGCCGGGCGTCGGGCAGCCGACGGCGTCCGGCACCCACCCGAAGTCCACCCGGTACCCGGCCCGGGGCGCGAGCACGAGACCGTCGGTGCCGCCGCCCGTCCCCGCCGCGGGATCCGTCGAGCGCGCGGGCAGCCCGGTCGCCGGACCGCCCGCCGTGTGATCGGCGATCCGGATCCGCCCGGACTCCGTCCCGACGGTGCCAGTGACCGTGACCGAACCGGGCCCGCCGAGCCGGCAGCTGTGCGCGGACGTGTTGGTCACTGTGAAGTACCCGTAGATCCGGCCGTCGGGGTCGGCCGTACCGACCTGGGCGGTGCCCTGCCCGAGATCGCCACGGGTGCAGAGCGGCATCGGCCCGCTCTCGCCGCCGGTGCCGGTGGCGGCGGCCGGGGCCGAGGTCCCGGCCGCCGGGCGGGTGGTGCTCGCGCCGGCACTCGGCGAGGTCCCGGCGGTGCCGGACGGGCTGCCCGGCGAGGTGGGCGTGCTCACGTCGGGGGCCGGCGGCAGGCTCGGCCACACGATGCCTCCACCGGGTGCGGTCCCCGAGGAGGTCGACGAGGCGGTGCCGCCGTGTGCGTTGGGCGAGCCGGGGCCGCCGGAGAGACCGAGGTGTTCGTCGTCGTGCAGGGTCGGCAGCAGGACGGAGACGACGGCGGCCAGCGCGGCGGCGCCGGTCCAGGCGCCCCGGCGCGCGGCCCGTCTGCGCGGCACCGCCCGGCGGATGTGCTGCAGGCCGCCGGGGGCGGGCTGGACCTCGGCCACGGCCCGTTGCATCAGCGCCCGGACGAGTCGTTCCTCCGAGCCGAGCGGATCGACCTCGCCGTCGTCGGCTCCGGCTCCGGTCTCGGTCAGGGCTCCGGCTCCGGCTCCGGCGAACCCCCGGAACCCGCCCGGGGCGCCGAATACTCCCGCGCTCCCAGGCCCTGCCGTACCTCCCGGACCTCGGTCTCTGCCGCCCGGTCCTCTCCCGGCCCCCGGACCACCGTCGGAGGGGGCCCGTTCACCGGACATCCGATCGTCCTCAGCCATGCCCGGCCTCCATCTGGACCCGCAGCGCGGCGATCCCGCGTGAGCCGTACGCCTTCACCGACCCCAGCGAGATGCCCAGGGTCTCGGCGACCTGCGCCTCCGTCATGTCCACGAAGTAGCGCAGCACCAGTACCTCCCGCTGACGGCGTTGCAGACCCCGTAACGCGGCCTTCAACTGGTCGCGTTCCAGCGCATCGTAGGCCCCTTCTTCTGCACTGGCCATGTCAGGCATGGGCTTCTGAAGCAGCCTCAGCCCGAGAATCCTGCGCCGCAGCGTCGAGCGGGACAGGTTGACCACCGTCTGCCGCAGGTAGGCGAGGGTCTTCTCGGGCTCACGCACCCGCCGCCGGGCCGCGTGCACCCGGATGAACGCCTCCTGCACCACGTCCTCACAGGTGGAGAGGTCGTCGAGGAGCAGCGCGGCCAGCCGCAACAGGGAGCGGTAGTGCGCCTGGTAGGTCTCGGTGAGCAGGTCCTCGCTGGTCCCCGCGGTGGTGCCCGCGCCGGAGTCAGCGGCGCCGGATGCGACTACCGTCATCTGGCTTTCTACCGGCCTATCCGCCGGCCACTGGGCGCGCGGCGGGAACGTCACCGCGGCCGTTGCCGAGATGCCCGCCCCTGCCCCCACCATCACGTTCGCCACGCCCGTTGGACACTCGATCCCCTGTCATGGTTGCCCAGCCCGGCGGACATTCTTCCGCATCGGGCGGAGCCCCCTCCAGGGGATTCGGCGAGGATTCCTCAAGCGGTCCGCGAACAAACTGCGTAGACGCCGGCTGAGGAGCGGCAGCCCCGGCCGTCGCGAGAGGCCCCGGACGCGGTCCCGGGTGCGGTCCCGGACGCGGTCCCGGCGGGCCGTCGGACGACCGGACCGCCGGCCCGGCTCACAGGCCGAGTTCCCCCGCGACCAGTTCGGCGATCTGCAGCGCGTTCAGCGCCGAGCCCTTGCGCAGGTTGTCCCCGCAGAGAAAGAGGTCCAGCGCCGTCGGGTCGTCCAGCGCCCGGCGTACCCGGCCCACCCACACCGGGTCGGTGCCGACGACGTCGTTCGGCGTAGGGAACTCGCCCGCCGCCGGATCGTCGTAGAGCACCACGCCGGGGGCGTCCCGAAGGATCTCCTGGGCATGCTCCTGGGTGACCTCCCGCTCGAACACCGCGTGCACGGCGACCGCGTGGGTGCGCACCACCGGGATGCGGACGCAGGTGGCGGAGACCCTGAGCGCGGACAGGCCGAGGATCTTGCGGGACTCGTCCCGTACCGTGCGCTCCTCGGAGGACCAGCCGCCGTCGGTCAGCGTGCCGGCCCACGGCACCGCGTTGAGCGCGAGCGGGGCGGCGAACGGGCCGTGGTCGGCGATCACGGCCCGCAGGTCGCCGGTCTGTTCGCCGACCTCGGTACCGGCCACCTGCGCGAGCTGCCCGCGCAGCGCGTCGGCGCCGGCCCGGCCCACGCCGGAGGCGGCCTGGTAGGAGGAGACGACCAGCGCGGCCAGCCCGTACTCGGCGTGCAGCGCACCGACCGCCGCGATCATCGTCAGCGTGGTGGAGTCGGGGCTGGCCACGATGCCGCGCGTACGCAGTCGCACCGCCGCCGCGTTGACCTCGGGCACGACCAGCGGAACGTCCTCGTCCAGGCGGAAGGCCCCGGAGTTGTCGACGACCACGACGCCCTTGGCGGCCGCGATCGGCGCCCACCGGGCGGAGACGTCCACGGGCACGTCGAACACCGCGACGTCGATCCCGTCGAAGCACTCCTCGGTGAGCGGGAGCACCTCCGCGAGCTCCCCGCGCACGGTCTGCTTGCGGCCGGCCGAGCGCGGGGAGGCGACGAGGCGGATCTCGCCCCAGATGTCCTGGCGGAGGGAGAACAGGCCGAGGAGCACCTCACCGACCGCGCCGGTGGACCCGACGACGGCGAGGTTCGGCCGCCGGGTCATCGCCCGGTGCCTCCGTAGACGACGGCCTCGTCCGTGTCGCTGTCCAGCCCGAAGGCGCTGTGGACGGCGCGCACGGCCGCGTTGACGTCCTCGGCGCGGGTGACCACCGAGATGCGGATCTCCGAGGTGGAGATCAGCTCGATGTTGACCCCGGCGGCGGAGAGCGCCTCGAAGAAGGTCGCGGTGACGCCCGGGTTGGAGCGCATGCCGGCACCGACGAGCGAGATCTTGCCGATCGCGTCGTCGTAGCGGAGCGACTCGTAGCCGATGCCCTCCTTGACCCGGTCGAGCGCGTCGATGGCCTTCTGGCCCTCGGCCTTCGGCAGGGTGAACGAGATGTCGGTCAGACCGGTCGACGCGGCGGAGACGTTCTGCACCACCATGTCGATGTTGACCTCTGCGTCGGCGATCGCGCGGAAGATGCGCGCCGCCTCGCCCGGCTTGTCGGGCACGCCTACGACCGTGACCTTGGCCTCGGACGTGTCGTGGGCGACTCCGGAGATGATGGCCTGCTCCATCTCGCCCCCTTCGGGCTGGTGCGGGTTGTCGTTGCTGACGATCGTCCCGGGAAGGCCCGAGAAGGACGAGCGTACGTGAATCGGGATGTTGTAGCGGCGCGCGTACTCCACACAGCGGTCGAGCAGCACCTTGGAGCCGGACGAGGCCAGCTCCAGCATGTCCTCGTACGCCAGCCAGTCGATCTTGCGGGCCTTCTTCACCACGCGCGGGTCGGCGGTGAACACGCCGTCCACGTCGGTGTAGATCTCGCAGACCTCGGCCCTGAGGGCCGCGGCGAGGGCGACGGCCGTGGTGTCGGAGCCGCCGCGGCCGAGCGTGGTGATGTCCTTGCTCGACTGCGAGACACCCTGGAAGCCGGCCACGATCGCGATGTTGCCCTCGTCCAGGGCGGTGCGGATGCGGCCCGGCGTCACGTCGATGATGCGCGCCTTGTTGTGGACGGAGTCGGTGATGACACCGGCCTGGCTGCCTGTGAAGGACTGGGCCTCGTGACCCAGGGATTTGATCGCCATGGCCAGCAGAGCCATGGAGATGCGCTCTCCAGCGGTCAGCAGCATGTCGAACTCGCGGCCGGCGGGGAGAGGTGACACCTGCTCCGCGAGTTCGATGAGCTCGTCCGTCGTGTCGCCCATCGCGGACACCACGACGACGACCTCATGGCCGGCCTTCTTGGCGTCAACGATTCGACGGGCCACGCGCTTGATGCCCTCGGCATCCGCAACGGATGAGCCGCCGTACTTCTGCACGACAAGGCCCACGTGCGCTCCTCGACTTGTGTCGTTTCCGGGGGCGCTCGGCCCCCGCACCCCCGGGTGGCGGGGGTGGTGCGGTCCGCGCCAGTCTACCGAGCAAGGGTGCGACACCTGCCGGTTTCCATATGATGAGACACACGTTTCAGCAGGTGAGCGGCGGTTCGGGCGGGGCCACGGGCAGGTCTGCGGGGTATCCCGCACCGCCCCGCAGAATCGGCGGGCAAACGGTCGGCAGCCCCGGGGTTTTCTCTTCGACGGAAAACCCTGAGGTCTGCGTCACAGTGCGTGCCGACCCCCGCCGCCCCCTGCCGGAACGTTCCCCGGACACGTTCCAGGGACCCCGACCCGTTCCCGGAGCCCCGCCGGGGCCCGCTCCCGGGGCTCCCTGCGGGGGCCCCTGGCGGGGACTCCTGGCGGGTTCAGCGCCCGATCCCCAGCTCGGCCGCCATGAGGTCGCCGGCCTGCTGTTCGAGCTGCTCGTCGGTGAGCCCGTCGTTGTCGGTGTCCGCACCGTCCGGCGCCGCCCCGATCGGGCTGTCCAGCCGGACGTGCGCGATCAGCGACTGCAGCGCCCGCAGCACCGCCGTGCAGGTCGTGCCCCAGTTGGACAGGTAGGAGAACTGCCACCACCAGAGCGCCTCGCTGACCCGCCCCTCGCGGTAGTGGGTGAGCCCGTGCTGGAGCTCGCTCACCACCCCGGCGAGGTCGTCCGAGATCCGGAACGCGCTCGGCTTCTCCGGCGGCCCGTACGGGTCGAAGACCTCGTGGTAGACGTCGATCGGCGCAAGCAGGGCGGCCAGCCGCTCCCGCAGCTGCTCGCCGTCCGGCTCCGGCCCGGTGTCGGGCTCGAACCGGTCCTCCGGCACGACGTCCTCGATCGCGCCCAGCCGGCCGCCGGCCAGCAGCAGCTGCGAGACCTCCAACAGGAGGAGGGAGACCGCGCTGCCGGGCTCGTCGCCCTTGGCCACCTCGGTGACGGCGAGCACGAAGCTCTCCACCGAGTCCGCGATCTGCACCGCGAAGTCGTCCGGCTCCGAGCCGTGCGCGTGCGTGTGCCAGCTGTGCCGGTCCTGCTCCGGTCCGGCCTGGTGGGGCGTGTGGGGCTGCTGGTTGATGGTCCGGTCAGACATCGAGCAGTCGTCTCCCTTCGAAGGCGCGACCGAGCGTGACCTCGTCCGCGTACTCCAGATCCCCGCCGACGGGCAGGCCGCTCGCCAGCCGGGTCACCCTCAGACCCATCGGCTTGCAGAGCCGGGCCAGATAGGTGGCGGTCGCCTCCCCCTCCAGGTTGGGGTCGGTGGCCAGGATCAGCTCGGTGACCGTGCCGTCCGCGAGCCGCGCCAGCAGCTCCCGGATCCGCAGGTCGTCCGGGCCGACGCCCTCGATCGGGCTGATCGCGCCGCCCAGTACGTGGTAGCGGCCACGGAACTCACGGGTGCGCTCGATGGCGACCACGTCCTTGGACTCCTCGACCACGCAGATGACGGCGAGGTCGCGCCGCGGGTCGAGACAGACCCGGCACCGCTCGGCCTCCGCGACGTTGCCGCAGACGGCGCAGAACCGGACCTTGTCCTTGACCTCCAGCAGCGCGTGCGCCAGCCGGCGCACGTCGACGGGGTCGGCCTGCAGGACGTGGAAGGCGATCCGCTGGGCGCTCTTGGGCCCGACGCCGGGCAGCCTGCCCAGTTCGTCGATCAGGTCCTGAACCACGCCCTCGTACAACGTCGCGCCTTCCCTCAGGTGGAACGGTGGCACCCGCGCGGGGTGCTCCGGTGCCATCATCCAACGAATCGGGCGTCGGGCACACCGCCCGACGCCCGTCTCCCGCATAAATCACACAGGTCCGTTGTCTGAACTACAGATCTCCGGGGCCCCGAGAACCGTCCCGAAGCCCTCCTACCGGCCGGTCGAGAGCCCTCCGCCGGCCGCCGGGGAGCTCCCTCGTACCGACACGTACCGATTCGTCCCGACCGCCCGGCACTGCCCGAACGGCCCGGCCGTCCGGGCGGAACCGGGCCGGGGCTTGCCGGCCCTGGCCCTGTCCCTGTGCGTGTGCGTGTATCTGTCCCTCTGCCTGTGTCTGTCCCGCTGCCTGTCCCTGAACCGACGATCAGAACGGCAGGCCGGGGATGCCGCCGCCGCCGAGGCCCTGGGTCAGCGGGCCCATCCGCTCGGCCTGCATCTTCTGCGCCGACTGGTTCGCGTCACGGACCGCGGCCAGGACCAGGTCGGCCAGGGTCTCGGTGTCCTCCGGGTCCACGGCGGCCGGGGCGATGGTCAGCGCCACCAGCTCACCGGCACCGGTCACCGTCGCCTCGACCAGGCCGCCGCCCGCCGAACCGGTCACCTTCGCCTCGGCCAGCTCCTGCTGGGCCTGGGCGAGATCCTGCTGCATCTTCTGCGCCTGCTTGAGCAGCGCCTGCATGTTGGGCTGGCCACCACCGGGGAACACGGCTCACTCCTTGCGTTCGGTCCTGCGTTCTGTGTGCGTCCTCGCCCCGAGCCTACGTGCTGCCCGGTCGGCTCAGCCGCCGCTGTGCCGGATCTCCTCCAGCACCGTCGCACCCAGCTCCCGGACGATCAGATCCTGGCCGGAGAAGGCCTCCTCGTTGAGGTCCGGGTCGTCCTCCTCCGGGATGTCGTCCTCCGGGGCCACCGCCTGCACCGGACGCGCCGGGGCGGCCTGGGGCGGAGGTGCCTGGACCGGTGACGGCCTCGGCGTGACCGGCATCGCCTGGGGCGCGGCCACCGGCGCAGGCGCCGGTACGGGAGCGGCCACGGGCGCCGGCGCGACGAGCGCCGCAGGGGGCGCGGACGCCGCCGGACGCGCCGGTGCAGCTCCCCAGCCACCACCACCGCCGGCACCACCGCCGGCACCGCCACCGAAGCCGCCCGAGGGACCACCACCGGGGGTCCCGCCGACTCCGCCCGAGGGGTCGACGATGCACTCGACCCGCCAGTCCACCCCGAGCGCGTCCGCCAGCGCCTGGCGCAGCACGTCGTCGCTGTTGCTGCTGACGAAGCTGTCCCGCGCGCCGGCGTTGATGAACGAGACCTGGAGCACGCTGCCGTCGAACCCGGCGACCTGGCCGTTCTGGCTCAGCAGGATCCAGGTGAACCGGCGCCGGTTCTTCACCGCCTCCAGGATCTGCGGCCAGAGCTGCCGGACCTGCCCGGCGCCCTGCTGCGCCGCCGCCGACGGCTGCCCACCGGCCGCCGCAGGTGCGGGCGCCGAGGCGGACTGCTGCGGCTGCTGCACGGGGGCAGCGGGCGCGGGGGCAGCGGCCGGGGCGGGAGCGGACGCCTCACCGGCCGGCGAGAAGCTCCGCTTGATCGGCCACGCCCCGGGCGCGGAAGCGGCCGGAGCCGCCGGCGCCGCAGGTGCGGCGGGCGCGGGTACCGGAGCGGGCGCCTGCGGCACGTACTCCACCGCCGGGGCCGCCACCTGCTGGACCTCGGGCACCGCCGCCACCGGAGGAGCCGTCCCGCCGGCCGCGATCCCGCCGCCCTCACCGACGCCGATCGCCCCGAGAGCTCCGAGGCCGGCGACACCGGGACCACCCAAACCACCCGGACCACCGCCGGCGAACCCGCCGGCCGCCGCCCGGCGCTCCAGCTTGTCCAGCCGCGCCTGCAACGACAGCTCGTCGCTGTACGCGCCCGGCAGCATCACCCGGGCACAGATCAGCTCCAGCTGGAGCCGGGGCGCCGCGTTCCCGCGCATCTCCGTCAGTCCGGTGTTGACGATGTCCGCCGCCCGGCTCAGCTCGGCCGCGCCGAACGAGTCCGCCTGCGCCTGCATCACCGCCACCCGGTCCGCCGGGGCGTCGAGCAGACCCTTCTCCCCCGCGTCCGGCACCGTGGCGAGGATCACGAGATCCCGCAGCCGCTCCAGCAGGTCCGTGACGAAGCGACGCGGATCGTTCCCGCCCTCGACCACCCGGTCGACGGCCTGGAACACCGTCGCCCCGTCGTGCGCGGCAATGGCGTCGACCACCTCGTCCAACAGCGCCGAGTCGGTGTACCCGAGCAGCGCGGTGGCCATCCGGTACGTCACACCGCCCTCGGTGGCACCGGCCAGCAGCTGGTCCATCACCGACATCGAGTCACGCACCGACCCGGCGCCGGCCCGCACGACCAGCGGGAACACCGAGTCCTCGACCTGGATCTCCTCCCGGCCGCACACCTCCGCCAGGTAGTCGCGCAGCGTGCCGGGCGGCACCAGCCGGAACGGGTAGTGGTGCGTCCGGGACCGGATCGTCCCGATCACCTTCTCCGGCTCGGTGGTCGCGAAGATGAACTTGAGGTGCTCCGGCGGCTCCTCCACCACCTTCAGCAGCGCGTTGAAGCCGGCCGGGGTCACCATGTGCGCCTCGTCCAGGATGAAGATCTTGTACCGGCTGTGCACCGGGGCGAAGAACGCCCGCTCCCGCAGCTCGCGCGCGTCGTCCACGCCACCGTGCGAGGCCGCGTCGATCTCGATCACGTCGATCGACCCGGGCCCGCCCGTGGCGAGGTCCCGGCAGGACTGGCACTCACCGCAGGGCGTCGGCGTCGGGCCCTGCTCACAGTTGAGGCAGCGGGCCAGGATGCGCGCGCTGGTCGTCTTCCCGCAGCCGCGCGGGCCGCTGAACAGGTAGGCGTGGTTGACCCTGTTGTTGCGCAGGGCCTGCTGGAGCGGAGCGGTCACGTGCTCCTGACCGATGACCTCCGCGAAGGTCTCGGGGCGATAGCGGCGGTACAGGGCTAGGGACACACCACCGACGATATCGGGACGGACGGACAAACGCGTCGCCCCTCGACCCGCCCCGGCCCCGCCCGTGCCCACCGGACTCCCCCGGGAACGCAAAGACCCCCCGTGCACCCGTCAGAGCCCTCTTACCCTTGCTGCCTTCCGGCCCTGGGGGGGTTCAGAGAGATAACGCCACACGAGGGGCTGCCCCCAACACTACCGGATCCCGGGCCCACCCCTCCACCACCACCCCCTCCCCTCATCCGCAGGCCACCCCTCGCCCCCACCTACGAGATACGTGGTCGCGACCACCCCTGAACATGTACTAAGCTCTCCCACGGAGGATTCGCCTAGTGGCCTAGGGCGCACGCTTGGAAAGCGTGTTGGGGGCAACCCCTCACGAGTTCGAATCTCGTATCCTCCGCCATGGCTGACCAGCCATAACGAAGGCCCCGACCGCCCAGCGGTCGGGGCCTTCGTCGTTGCGTGGTCTCAATTCTGGTCTCAGTTCGAACCCTGGGCCGTGCAGAAGACACTCGACACCGCCCGAATGACGGCAGCGAGGCTTGTGACAGGGCCCGGGGGGCTGCTCCTGAAGTTCCCGCGACCGTGGGTCGCCCTTCCCGTGACCGCTGGACGGCACAGCGTGAACTGCAGAAACTGGGCCCCGCAAAAGCGTCCCGCGGTTGTCGGTGCGTCCAGTCATACTGGCGGATCAGGCTGTCAGGTCGCCTGCTGAACGACCAGGGCAACGTCGCCCAGGGAGGGAACGCCCATGTTGGTGCTGTCCGTACAGATCGACAAGTTCCGGAACTTCACGAACGAGCAGACCATGGCCGTCGACGCCAGCGTCACCTGCTTGATCGGGAAGAACGAGTCGGGGAAGACCACCATTCTTCAGGCCCTCCACCGGCTGAACCCTGCGAACAACTCGGACACGTTCGACCTCACGAAGGATTACCCGCGCCGGCACCTGGCCCGGGACCGCCGGACACACAGCCTTCCCGACCTCGCACCCGTGACGGCGGCGTTTGCCCTGGAGGAACGCGACCTCGACGCCCTCGAAGACCAGTGGGGCGTGCGACCCCCGGCCGACGCCCGTATCGAGGCCTCCCGGACCTACGGCAACGAGCTCGAGGTCCGGATAGTCTGCGACCTGCACCAGGTCCTGGAGCTGGTCTTCAACGAGGCTGGTATCGATGACCTCGACGACCGCGACTACCTGACCACCGGCCACGGGAGCGCCGCGGAAGTCGTGACCGCAGCGAACGCGCGGTCAAAGGAGCTGAAGGCGGACAAGAAGACCGCTCGCGCCAAGGTCATCGACAAGGTGCCGACCGAGCTCAAGAAGTACCAGTTGCTCCTCGACGGCAACCTGGACGACGACCAGCACCAAGCGCTCGTGGATCTCCTGCCGAAGTTCTTCTATTTCTCGACCTACGAGCTCTTGCCCGGCGAATGCGACCTCCACGACCTCGCCGCCCGCGTCCAGAGCCGCCGCACGCGGCGCGGCGACGCCACCATGCTCTCCCTGCTGCGTCTGGCTGGCGAGAAGCCCGGGGACCTTCTGGACGAGGACTACGACAGTCGCAAGGCCGAACTCCAAGCCGCGAGCATGGACCTCAGCCAGCAGGTTTTCGAGTACTGGAAGCAGAACGACGCCCTCACGGTCGTCTTCGACACCGACCTCGTGGCGATGCCCCCGAACGCCGAGACCGGACAACCGGAGCCGCACCACCGCATTCTCAAGATCGAGCTGCGCGACGAGCGGCACGGGGTAGAGACCAACTTCTCCACCCGCTCCACGGGCTTCCAGTGGTTCTTCTCGTTCCTCGCAGCGTTCAGCGCCTACCGCGACCGCGGGGAGCGGGTGGTAGTCCTGCTCGACGAGCCCGGTACCAGTCTGCACGGCGAGGCCCAGGGCGACTTCCTTCGCTACATCTACGGTGAACTGGGCACCGCACAGCAGGTTTTGTACACCACCCACTCCCAGCACATGATCGACCCGACACGGTACGAGACCATGCGCGCCATCCATGACCAGGCAACCCGCCAAGACCCAAGTCTGGGAGTGGTCGTCACACCCGTGAGCTTGTCGGCGGACCCCAAGACGATCCTGCCCGTGGAGGCCGCTCTTGGGTACTCCGTCGCCCAGCACCTCTTCCTGGGAGCCGGTCCGCTCCTGGCGGTGGAGGGCAGCAGCGACTTCGTCTTCCTAATGCGCGTGTCGGACTACCTGATCAACAGAGGTCGTACCGGTCTCGACCCGCGTCTGGCCATCATCCCGGTGGGCGGCGTGGGCAACATGCCTGCCTTCATCGCGGTCATGGGCCGGAGGCTGACGGTCCGCGCCATCATCGACGGCGCGGAGGCCACCAAGGTCACCTCCAAGGTCTTCAGCGCGGCCGAGGCGGCGGGCGTCGAGCCCTCCAGCATCATCGTCATCGGCCAGCTCGGCGGTCTACCCGACAACGCTGACATCGAAGATCTCTTCACTACCAAGGACTACCTCTGGCTCTATAACAAGGCCGCAGGCAGCTCTCTTACCGAGACCGACCTGATCCACACGGAGAAGCCCACCCCGATTCTGATGCGCCTCAAGATCGCACGCGAGAAGCAGGGCAAGCCCGGTGCCTTCGACCACGTTGGGCCTGCCCACGAGCTCACCCGCGATCGAGACGAGTTCTTCAAGCAGGTCGACGACCAGACCCTCGACCGCTTCGAAGAAGTGTTCAAGAAGCTGAAGGTCGCCTCCTGACCTCTTTCTCCCTCTATGGCCCCGTTCGCTCGAACGGGGCCATAGAGGATCTACCGGCTCACTCGCTTGTGAGCTACCCCTGGATCGTCACTCTGCGGTTTCCACCGCAGATCCGCGCCAGAGCAAGCCACCGATCTTCCGCCCGACGTCGTTCAGCATCGGCTCGGTGACGTGCTGGTAGCGCTGGGCCATCGAGGTCGAGGACCAGCCCATGATCGCCATGACGATCCGCTCCGGCACGCCGAGCAGGAGAAGGACGGTCGAGGCGGTGTGGCGGGCGTCGTGGAGGCGGCCGTCGCGGATGCCGGCCTCGCGCAGGAGCCGCTTCCAGTGGTGGTAGTCGGTGCTGGGGTTGAGCGGCGCGCCGGTCTCCGAGGTGAAGACGTAGCCCTTGTTCGTCCAGAGGTCCCGTGCGAGGGCCCGTTCCCGGTCCTGCTCCTCCTTGTGCTGGCGAAGGATCACGACGGCCTGCTCGGGCAGCGGGACCGCCCGGCGCCCGGCGCGGGACTTGGTGTCCTTGGTCTCGCGTCGGATCGGCTCCTTCTGCGGGCAGAAGCCGGGCTTGCGCCCGCAGCGGTTGCCGCAGCCGTGCTGGTACTTGGGCCGCAGCCGGCCGCGCCTGACCCAGGCGACGCCTCGATCGAAGTCGACGTCCTTCCACTGCAGTCCGAGCACCTCGCCCTGGCGCAGGCCGAGTGCGAGCGCGAAGACCCAGCGGGCGGAGTTGCGCCGCTTGCGCGCCGTCTCCAGGAGCGCCTGGACCTCCTCGATCTCGAACGGCTCGACCTCCTCCTCTTCGAGCTTCGGGGCCTTGGCGATCGTGGCCACGTTGCGGGTGAGGTGGTCGCGCCTGACCGCCTCGCCGAGCGCGACACGGATGGTGCGGTGGGCCTGGTGGGCGGTGCCGGCCGCACTTCCGGCGGCCTGCATCTTCCGGTAGAAGCGCTCCAGGTGTTCGGGCTCCAGCTTCTCCAGGCGGTGCGCGCCGAGACCGGGGACGAGGTGCACGCGGACGGCCACCTCGTATCCGGCGTAGGTGTTCTCGCCGACGGTGCCGGGGACGATTTCCTTGATCCAGTGGGTCAGCCACTTGCCGACGGTCCATTTCTGGCCGGCCTTGGGCACGGTGCCGTCGTCGCGCAGCTTCTCCAACTTGCGGACCTTGGCCGTGACCTCGGCGCGGGTCTTGGCGCTGACGTGGCGGCGGTCGGGGGTGCCGTCGTCCTTGACGCCGACGGTGACGCGGCCGTGCCAGCGACCGTCGCTGCCCTCGTATATCGAGGAGTCGCCGTTGGGCTTACGGGTGTTCGCCACTCGATCCCCCTCAGGCCGCGAGAGCGACGGTCGAGGCGGCGGACTGCGTACGTGCGGCCACGTACTCGCTGAGCGCCTCGGCAGGCACTCGGCGGAGACGGCCGATCGTCACGGAGGGGACTTCGCCGGAGGCGACGAGGGCGTACATCGTGGTCCGGCCGACGCCGAGTCGGCGGGCGGCCTCCTCGACGGTGAGGGCAACGAGCGTCGGGTCGGGCACGTCCCCGGCGCAGGAAGCGACGAGGCCGAGAAGCTGCTGCTCGGTGAGTTCGAGTGCGCTGGCGAGGCGGGCGAGGGACAGGCGCGTTTCAGGCATGGGCGTTCCTCCCGGCGGCGCGGGGCTACGCGCCGCCGTGGCGACTGTTGGGATGGGCGGTGGTGGGGTGGAGCCGCGGGTGGGCCCTCGGCGTTCGTAGCGCCGGGGGATCGGGCGGCAGAGGGTCGGATGAGGACGGGCAGGGCAGGCTACGAGGGTCCGGGCTCGCGACCAATAACGATCTTGGAGGGCCTGGACGCGACCGTCCGTTTTAGGTCCCGAGCCCTTCTCCGGGGACGATGACCTGCGTGGGTGTCGGCCGCCGCGAACGCGAGCGGCAGGGTCACCGGTCGGCGGACGGGTCCTTGCGCAGGGGGTCGAACGGCGAGTTGGGAGCCGGGTACCAGGCGGGCGCGGAGTCGTCGGGGCCGACGTCGATGCCTTGGGCGGCCAGGCGTTCGGCGATCTCGCTGTACTCGCGCTCGGCTTCCTCCAGCCGGGCCTTGGCCGCCTGCTCCAGGTCGTGGGCGGTTCTCCACTCCTGCTCGGCCTTCTGGACCCGGTAGCCGGCCTCCTGCAGTTCGTAGTCCGGTTCGTCGGGGCCGGCCACGGCCTCGGTCATGAAGTTGGCCGCCGGGACGCTGAGCGCCTTGGCCAGGCCGATCACCTCGTCGAAGCGGACCGGGCGGGTGCCGTTCTCGATCTTGGCGACCTGCGTCTGGTGGAACTTGAAGCCGAGACGGGTCATCCGCTCGGCCACGTCCTCCTGGGAGAGGCGGGCCGCCTTGCGGAGGACCTTCAGGTTGTGGGCCACCAGGGCCTCGCCCTCCAGGGCGATAAAGCGATGCACCATGGGGTTGACCATATCAACCTCCCTTCGCTTGCGGTCGGAGTGCGGGACGATGATCAGACTGTAACAGCATTGACATGCCAACCCACAAGCGGTTGAGCGAATGCACACCAAACCTTCACACTCTCGCCCTGCCAGCAAACATGCCGGAAGAGGTTGATAGAAAAATGCCCAGATCGCTTGACCTGGGGCCAGGAGGTATGCCTACAGTGTCGTTGTCAGCATGAAGATCCCAACCGAGAGGAGCTTGACCAGGGCCGGGAGGCGGCCCGAGTGTCCCGAAAGAAAACGCGAAACCCCCGGCGCTACGAACGCCGGGGGCTGATCGAAAACCTCGCCACCGCCCATCCCAGGACAGTCGACCTACGGCGGACCGGGTAGCCCCCCGGATCCGCCGAGTGAGGATCTCCATGACCGAGGGTACTTCCTCCCGCCCCGCCACCACAGTCCCCGCCGCCGGCTGGCCGCCGGTCGCCAGGCCGGGCGAGCCCGGCACCTACGCCCCCGGCCCGCAGACCGTCGTCGCGTCCACAGGCTGCGGACAGGACGGCGGGGAGGCGGCGCCTGCCCTGCCCGCCCCGGACGGTATCGACCTGATGCCGGACGCCGAGGCGACCGACGGCGCCGAGGCGCTCGCGCAGTTGAAGGCGCTGATCGCCACCTTCGTGATCCTGCCCTCCGAGGAGGCCCTGGTCGCCGCCACGCTGTGGGTGGCGGCGACCCACCTGCAGGGTTCGTGGCAGCACGCCCCGCGCCTCGCGGTCGTCGGTCCGGCCAAGCGCTGCGGTAAGTCCCGGCTGCTCGACGTGCTCACCGAGACCGTCCACCAGCCGGTCCTGACGGTGAACTCCACCCCGGCCGCCGTGTTCCGCTCGATCACCGAGGAGCCGCCCACCCTGCTCGTCGACGAGGCCGACACGATCTTCGGCAGCCCGAAGATGGCGGAGAAGAACGAGGAGATGCGCGGCCTGCTGAACGCCGGACACCAGCGCGACCGCTACGTCCTGCGCGTGGTCGGCAACGACCACACCCCGCGCAAGTTCCACACCTTCGCCATGGCGGCCATCGCCGGCATCGGCGACCTCCCCGACACGATCATGGACCGCTCCATCGTGATCCGGATGCGCCGCCGGGCCGAGGGCGAGAGCGTCTCCCCCTACCGCACCAAGCGTGACAGCCCCACGCTGCACGCCATCCGGGACAAGGTCGCCCGCTGGACCGCCCCGCTCGCCGACCGGGCCCTGCACCTGGAGCCGAGCATGCCGGTGGAGGACCGCGCCGCCGACACCTGGGAGCCCCTGGTGATCATCGCCGACCTCGCCGGAGGCCCCTGGCCCCGCCTGGCCCGCGAGGCGTGCAGGCGCATGGTCGCCGCCGAGGTGCAGACCGAGGCGGACAACCCCGGCGGAGCCCGGCTCCTCGCCGACATCCGCCGGATCTTCCACAGCGTCGGCGAGCCGGACAGCATCGCCACCGACCAGCTGCTGTTCACCCTCAACGGCGACCCCGAGGCCCCCTGGGCCGAAGCCGGTCGCGGCGGGCTGACCCCGCGCGGCCTCGGCGCGATGCTCCGCGAGTTCGGAATCTCCTCCGGCAACGTCCGCATGCCCGACGGAACCCAGCGCAAGGGCTACCTGCGCCACAAGTTCCTCGACGCCTGGCGCCGCTACTGCCCCGCCGTCCACCCCGTCACCGCCGCCACCGGCCCGGCCACGGGCGCGCCGGGCAGAGGCTGACCGCCATCCCCGAAATGCCGTCCCTGCCGTCCCAGCCGTAACACCGCAGGTCACAGCACCTGCCGCCAAGACGGAACGCCACCGCAAGACGGAAGAGCGTCCGTACCAAGACGGCACCGGCACGACACCGGGCGCCCCGCCCACCGGCCCGCCGCCGCTCCGGCCACGAAGCGCGCGGCGGGCCCACGGCGGGACGGCAAACACATCCGTCTTGTGCCGTCCCAGCCGTCCCTGCCGTAAAGCCGCAGCTCACAGCACCTGCCGCCGAGACGGACGGGCGCAGTGTCCCGAAACTGAACGCCGCCCGCCGCCAGGTCCACCCCTGAGCGCCGACGCGGGCCTGCAGACCCCCGCCAAGACGGCAAGACGGCAAAGACGGCAGATCCGCACCAGCCCCCCCCCGAAGGACCGGCACCCCTCCATGCCCGCTGCCCAGCCGACCCGCTACGGCGCCTTCGCCCGCGCCATGATCACCCTTGTCATGGCGGTCATCGCCGCCCTCGCCTTCACCTTCTCCTTCGGCAACGTCTGGGCCCTCGCCCTACGCCTCGGCGTCCCCCACCCCGTCGCCCCGCTGATCGCCCCCATGGTCGACCTGTCCGTCGTCGGCCTCCTGGTCGCCCTCCACCACCTCACCACCACCGGCACCAACCCCGACCAGCTCCGCCCCGCCACCCGCCTGATGCACCTGTGCGGCCTGCTCACCCTCGCCCTCAACACCGCCGAACCCATCCTCGCCGGGCACTACGGACGCGCCGTCCTCGACACCGTCGCACCCGCACTCCTCCTCGGCTGGGGAGCCGTCGGCCCCGACCTCCTCCACCTCCTCCACGCCCCACCAGGCACCACCACCGCCCTGCAACAGGCCGATCCACAGCCCCCCGCCGGCGAACCGTTCCCCACCCCCACGGCGCCGAGTGCCGCCCCGCAGCCCCCGGCAGCACCGGCCCACGAACCCGAACCCGAACCGGCAGAGGCCATCGCCGTCGAGCCCGACGACCACCCCGCCAAGGAGCCAACCACCGGCCCTGCCAGCGAGGACCCGCACGGCGAGCGGGAGCCGGTCGTGGGCGGCAAGCGGACCGGCCGCAAGCCCGCCGCGAGCCTGGACGAGCTGGCCGCCACCGCCCGCCCGGCCGTCGAGCAACACGGCCCGACCCACACCGTGATCAGGAACGCCCTGCGCGAGGCCGGCCTGCCGGCCTCGAACGAACGCATCAGCGTGCTGGTCCAGCGCTTCAAGAACGAGCAGCCCGACGCCCCGGAAGCCTCGGCCGAAGAAGCCGACGTCCAGGAAGCCGAGCTGTCGGCAGCCTGACCCGCCCTCGCGAGCACGGCTCCCCCGATCCGGTCACGCCTTGCCGGAACGGGCGAGCCACCCTCCTTCGGCATCCGCCACCCGTTCCGGAACACCCGGACCCGGCCACTGGCACACCGGAGGGCCGGACCGGACCGGCTCCTACACCGGATGTCCGGCACCACCGAACCGGCTTCCGTCCGGAGCATCGCCCCCGTCCCTTCCCGCACACGGCCGGCCCGCCCCGCCTGTCCCGAAAGTAAATCCGAGGCCCCCATGACCGACACCCAGCACCGCACGACCCCCGCCACCACGCCTGCCCCGAAGCACACGACGGTGCCGGCGACTGGCGGCGACGAGCCCCGCCGCGGAGGTCTCTTCGCCCGCGCCACACGAGCACTGAGCCGTGCCACCTCGGGCTCCCACGACGACGGAGCAAGCTGGGGCAAAGTCCACATCGCCGTTGGCGACGCGGACTTTGCGCTTGACCCCGCCCCAGGGGTGGCGGGGCAGGACCGGCGCGAGGGCGCGCCGGACCAGGAGGTCGTGACCGAGGGCGGCCACGACCAGGACCAGACTCGCGGGGCCGACACCGCGCGAGTGCCGAGCGACGCCGCCGAGCCCGTCGACGCCGCCGTCCGCAGCGAGCGTGAAGCGCCGACCGTGACCAGCGCCGAGTTCCTCCACCTTGGCGTTCCGGAACTCGACCGGCCTCCGCTTCCGGAGGACGAGCGCATCGCCGGCATCGCCGCCCGGATGTACCGGCCGCGTTCCGGAACCGTCCGCACCAAGCAGCTGACCTGCTCCGTGGAACCGGCCGAGAGGGACGTCATCGACCTCGCCGCCGCCAAGCTCGAGCGCTCGCGCTCCGCGTTCCTGGCGGACTCCGGAATGAGCGTCGCCCTGGAGGTGGTGAGGACCGGCCACCCCGACGGCTTCGTCCCGTTGCCCGACCGGGAAGCGGTCACCCGCCTGACGGCGGTGCTCGGCACGCACCAGCGGGAGATCGGCCGGGTGGGCGGCAACCTCAACCAGATCACCCGGCAGGGCTACAGCACTCCGGTCGGCGACCGGGTGATGGAGGTCCTGGACGAACTCCACGCGCTCGCGGCAGCCTCCCGCCTGGCCGTCGAGCGTGTGCTTCCGGGAGGCCGCCGTGGTGCCTGACGTCTCCACCGGGTCGCGCACCCGCGGCCTGCTCTCCTACCTCTTCGGTCCCGGCCGGCGCGACGAACACACCGACCCGCACATCGTCGCCGCGTTCGCCATGCCCGGACTTCCCGACCCCGGACGGGCCCCCCTCGACCAGCACCACCAGCTCCTCGACGAGCTGGCCGACTACCTCGACCAGCCCGTGCGCGCCCGCGAGACGCGCACGGGCAAGAGCGTGCCGCAGCACGTGTGGCACTGCCCCGTCCGCACCGCGCCCGGCGACCGGTACCTCACCGACGCGGAGTGGGCCGAGGTCGCCCGCCGGATCGTCCACGCCACCGGCATCGCCCCCGACGGGGACGACAACGGCTGCCGGTGGATCGCCGTGCGGCACGCCGACGATCACATCCACATCATGGCCACCAGCGTCCGCGAGGACGGCCGCCGCCCGCGCAACAAGGGCGACGGCCGGCGCGCCCAGGCCGAGTGCCGCGAGATCGAGAAGGAACTCGGCCTGCGCCGCCTCAACCCGGGCGACGGCACCGCAGCACCGATGCCCACCAGCGCCGAGCAGGCCAAGGCCCAGCGCGCCGGACACCCGCTCACCGCGAAGGAGTGGCTGCAGGAACAGGCCCAGGCCGTCGCCGCGGCGGTGCGCGACGAACAGGAGTACTTCTCCACCCTCACCGCGCTCGGCATCCAGGTCCGCTATCGCATCGGACCCGAGAGCGGTGACGTCCTCGGTTACAGTCTCGCCCGCCCCGGCGACACCAACGCGAACGGCGAGCCGGTGTACTTCGGCGGCTCGAAGCTCGCCCCCGACCTCTCGATCAACCGCCTGCGGGAACGCTTCACCCACCAGCAGCCCACCGCTCCCGAGCGGGCCGCAGTCGAGCCCGACCGGTGGCGGCAGGCCGACACGGCCCTGCGCGAGACCGTCCGCTTCGCCTTCCCCGACCGGCACCGCGCCGACGAGGACGACGACGGTGAGCCGGACGCGCTCGTGTCGGAGGGCGCGGTGCAGGCCCAGGCCGCCGCGTTCGGTGAACTCCTACACACCGCGTCGCTCACCGCACCCACCCCCGCCCGCGCCGAACTGCGAGCCGCCGCGACCGCGTTCAACCGCGCCACCCGCTCCAGGATCCGCGCCGAACACCAGCCGGCCGCAGCCCTGCGCTCGGCGGCGAAGGAACTCCTTTACACCGCCAGCTCGGGGAAGGACGGCGAGGCAGCCGCCGCCCTGCTGTCCACCGCCGTGTTCGTCCTGATCGCCATCGCCCACTGGCACCAGGCCCGGGGCCACCAGCAGCAGGCCGCCGCCGCCCAGCAGACCCTCGTCCACCTGCGGACCGCCTACCAGCACACCGCCGAACCCATCCTCGCCGACCTCGCCCGCCGCACCCCCACCACCGCCACCACCGACCGCCTGGCCGCCCACGTCCACGCCGCCGTCCCTGGCCACGCCCAGCGCATCCTCGCCGACCCCGCCTGGCCCGCCCTCGCGACCGCCCTCGCGCAGGCCGAGACCTCCGGCCAGCCGCCCCACCACGCCCTTACCGAAGCAGCCGGGCAGCGGGAACTGACCACCGCGGACCGCCCCGCCGAAGTCCTCCTGTGGCGCCTGCGCAACGCCACCGCCGACCGCCTCGACCAGCGCGCCCGCGTCGCACGCACCCGCACCGCAGGCCTTCCCGCCACCACACCCCCGCCCACGGCGCCCGCCGTTCCGGCCGGTACCAGGGCCGCCAACGACCCCACCCGCCGCCGCTGACCCCAGCGCCAGCACCCGCCGGGGCACCGACCCGGTGCCCCGGCCCCCCTCGACCACGGAGCCCCCTCTGAAGATCCACCCGTACGCCGCCACCTTCCCGATGCTCCCCGAGCACGAGATGCACGACCTCGCCGAATCCATCAGGGAGTCCGGCCTGGGCATGCCGATCACGCTCGACCCCGACGGCGTCCTCCTCGACGGCCGCAACCGCCTCGCCGCCTGCGAGATCGCCGGCGTCGAACCAACCTTCACCACCTACGCCGGCACCGACCAGATGGCGTTCATCACGGCGTGCAACCTCCACCGCCGCAACCTCACCGAAGGCCAGCGCGCCATCATCCACGCCATGGTGCTTTCAGCTTCGGGACACTCCCTGCGCACCCACGCCAAGCTCCACAGCTTCAGCCGCACCCGCCTCTCCCTCGCCAACACCGTCCTCAAGCACGCCCCCGACCTCGCCGAACGCGTCCGCACCGGCGGTCTCCGGCTCGACGCCGCCCACGACGAGATGCGCCGGCGCCAGACTGAGGCCACCGCCCGGCAGGCCAAGCACGACCGCCTCCTCCAGCACGCCCCCGACCTCGCCGTCCAGGTCACCGAAGGCCACCTCACCCTCGACGAAGCCACCGCCGCCCTCAACCAGCGAGAGGCGGAACAGCGCCTGCGCGCCGCCGTCCGCGAGGTCGACGCGCTCCGCGCGGCCGACCACGATCCTGGCGAATCCCTCGCCGAGCTCGCCGACCGCGCAGAGATCACCTGGCACCAAGCCCACCAGCGCGCCGAGCACTACCTCACCCAGCGCCAGGCCGCCATCGCCCGCGACCAGCAGCACCTGACGACCATCGCCGACGCCTGGGCCACCCCTCTCAACCTCGCCCGCCACCCCGACAGCCCCTACACCGCCGAGGTCCTCGCCGGACTCACCCCCGAGGCACAGGCTCTCGCCACCCGCCTCATCGCAGCCGAGACCGCGACCACCACCCCCGCCTCCGGCTGACCGACCCCGCCAGGAAGCCACCCTCCCGGCTCCCGGAGACCCGAAGTGCCGCGTGGCGATCGGGACACTCCTACTCTGCCGAACACGCAGAACGCTGGCTTCGAGGCACATCGGCTGTGCTGTGCCACAAAGCTCGGTACGGTAGCGGCCTGTAGCTGACTGGACACGAGCCGCGGGGGTCGGCGGTGGGGGACAACAGCAGGACGTTCGGGGCATTCGTCTCGCTCCGGCGGTCGACCCTGGGGTGGACGCAGATCCGGCTGGCCAGCGAAGTCGGCCGCAGCGAGGACTGGATGTCCCTGGTCGAGCGGGACATGCAGCAGGTCAAGGATCTGACGCTGCTCCAGCGGCTGGCCGATGCGCTCGGCGTGGAGCTGGGCACGCTGATCGCGTTACCGCAGCCGGCCTCCGAGCGAGCGAGATCGCGCCCTAGGAAGGTCGCCTCCGCTACGCTGACGAGCACTTCCGCTGCCGAGGAGGACGATGTGCGACGCCGCCCGTTCCTGACCCTGGCGGCTGCCGCCCTGTTAGCCCCAGCCGCTGCTCAGCAGGCCGCACACGCGGAGGCGGCGGCGCCGCTAGCTGGCCTGGAAGACCTCCTGCTTTACGGGGCCAACCGGATTCCGTCTCCCCGCCGCGAGCCGTCCCAGGAGACGGTTGCCACTTCGCTGGTGACGTCACGTCGGGAGTTCAAGGCGGCCCAGTACGACGCCCTGGCTCGCGCCTTGCCAAGCCGGATCGCCGCCGCCGAAATGGTCGGTTCGGCGGAGGAGCGGGCCCGCAACGTCGCCCGGCTCTACAACATCGCCGTGCGGCTGTGCATCAAAGTCGGTACCAACAACCTGGTGGCCATCACCGCAGACCGCGCGCTGACCGCCGCCCGGCTGGGTGGAGACCCGCTGATCACCGCGGAGGCCCAGCGCATGGTCTCCAGTTCCTGGCGTCGCCAGGGCAGCCTGGCTCGCGCCACCGACATCGTGGTGGTCGCCGCCGAAGACCTCCTCGCCGATGCTTCCGTCCCCGAGACCGCCCGGCTGGCCACCCGCGGAGACCTGTACGCCACCGCCGCCTACACCGCCGCGAAGTCCGGCGACCGCTCCTACGCGCACGCCCTGATCCGGGAGGCCGCCGACAGCGCCGCCGCAGCGAGCCGGTCCTCCGGCCTGCTGGACGGCGTCCAGGGCGTCGCCCTGCACGAGCTGTCGGTGCACTACGAGCTCGGCGACGCCGGGCGAGCGATCGAAATGGCTGCCACCATCGACCCCGCCGCGCTGCCGACCGCTGAGCGGCAGGCCCGCTTCTTCACCGACGTGGCCCGCGCGTTCGACCAGTGGGGCAAGCCCGAGCAGTGCTACCGGGCCCTGCTCGCCGCCGAGGAGGCCGCTCCGCAAGAGGTCCGCAGGGGCGCTGTGCGCGACCTCGCCACCGGCCTGCTGCGGCACGACCGCAAGCTTCCCGGCGTTCGGGACTTCGCCGCCCGCGCGGGCGTGCAGATCATCTGACCCGTAGCCGGACTACGGCCCGTAGCCCGGCTACGGATCCGGCATCCCACCCGGCAGTTCACTGGGGAACGTCCACCCCTCCCCCTGCTGCCGAAGGCCCTCCCATGCCAACGCACAGCACCGCCACGCCCTCCAATGGACCCCGGCACGCCGCACCGGACCGGGACCGCCTCGGCACCTTCCTGACCGCCTCCTGGACCGCCCTGCACCTGCCCGTGCTCGTGCTGCTCGGCCTCGCGGTCGACCACCATGCCGAGGCCCGCCCCCAGGTAGCGGCCACCACCCCGGACCTGCCCGTCTCGTAGGCCCAGAGGTCGTCGTCACCACGACCCCCCCCGCACGTCTTCCCCTCCCTCGCCCGAGAGGAGAACCGGCCATGCACCGGCTGACCGACGCGCCCCGGATCGACACCGAACTGGAGCGCATCGACTACCGCACCACGCCCGCGTACTACATCGACACCGAACAGGTCACCGACCCGGTGATCCTGCACCTGCTGAACTGCTGCCCGACCGTGTTCGGCCTCAAGAAGGCCATGGTCGACCTGCTGGCCGGACGCCTCGGCATCGCACTCCCGGAGCCCGCCGGAACCGTCGAGCCCGGCGCGACGGTCCGGGGCAACGTGGTCGTGGCGGCCGGGGCCGTCATCGCCGAGGGCGCGTTCGTCACCGGCCCCGCCCTGGTCTGCCCCGGCGCAGTCATCGAGGCCGGCGCCCGCGTGCGCGACAACACGGTCATCGGCCCCGGCTGCCGGATCGGGTTCGGCGCCGAGGTCACCCGCTCGCTGCTGACCGGCGGGGTCTTCATGAAGCACGCCAGCTTCGTCGGCGACTCCGTGCTCGGCCTGGGCGTCAACATCGGCGCGTTCGTGTCCACCACCGGCCTGCGGGTGACCTCCGGCCCGGTCACCGAGCCGGCCACCGAGGAGGTGTGCGCCCACCTCGACGGCCACCGGATCGCCACCGGCCAGACCAAGTTCGGCGCCGTGGTCGGTGACGGCGTGATCGTCCCCGCGGGCACGGTCCTGCAGCCCGCCACGCTGATCGGCGCGCACACCCTGCTCTACCCCAAGACCCAGGTCGGGGGCTTCTTCCCCGCCGGAAGCCAGGGAAGGTAGCCATGCCAACCACCGACACCCCCGCGACGACCGACGAACGCACCGTGTACATCACCGGCGGCCGACCCCTGACCGGCACGGCCACCGTGCAGGGCAGCAAGAACATCGCCCTGCACCTGTACGCCGCCGCGATACTGGCCGACGACCCGCTGACCCTCGTCGGCGCCCCCGAGATCCTCGACACCGGCGTGGTCGCCGACATCCTGCACCGCACCGGCACGCGCACCACCGTGGTCGGCACCGAGTTCACCACCCGCCCGGCCGACTCCTACTTCCCCGTCGTCCCGGACGACCTCGGCAGGCGCATCCGCACCACCGCCGTGATGGCCGGTGCTCTGCTGGCCCGCGCCGGGAAGGTCACCTTCCCGGTCCCCGGCGGCGACGCCTTCTGTGCGCGGTACATCGACCGGCACCTGGCCGCGATGGCAGCTGCCGGGGCCGAGGTGGAGGTGGACCGGGGCCGGGTACGGGCCTGCTTCACCGGCAAGCGGCTGCCGTTCGTCACCGACGCCGAGACCCGTGCCTGGGGCCCGAGCCTCGGGGCGACGGTCACCGCGATGCTCCTGGCCGCCCGCACCCCCGGCACCTCAACGATCCTCAACCCCAGCGTCGAACCCGAGGTCACCCACACCGCCGCCCTGCTCTCCCAGGCCGGCGTCGGCATCGAGTGGCGGGGCAGGAACGCCCTGAACGTCACCGGCACCGACCGCATCCAGGGCGGGGTGTTCACCGTTCCGCCCGACCGGCTGGAGGCCGCGACGCTGGCCCTGGCCGCCGCCATCACCGAGGGCACCGTGCACCTGGACGGCTTCCCCGCCGCTGCCTTCCCGGACGGCCTGGTGTCGGTGTTCGCCGACGCCGGCATCCGGCTCGACCCGGTGGACGGCGGGACCACTGTCAGCGTCCCGGCCGGACCGCGGCCGGTGCAAACGGCCACCGGCCCCGGCTTCCCGACCGACGTGCAACCCCAGCTGACCGCCTTCCTCACCCAGGCCGAGGGCGCCTCCCGGATCGAGGAGCGGATCTACACCCGGCGCGACACCCATCTGCCCGCCCTCGCCTCGTTCGGCGCCATCGTCAACGCGAGCGGCTCGGTGATCACCGTCCGGGGCCGGTCCGCGCTCGCCGCCGCCGACGTGGCCGGCGAGGACATCCGGGCGGCGACCGCCCTCGTGATCGCCGCCTTGGCCGCCCAGGGCACCTCTACGATCCGAGGGATGTACCACCTGCAGCGCGGATACGGCAGGCTGCTGCCGAAGTTGGCCGCGCTCGGTGCCGACCTGACGATCAACCAGGAGCAGTCGTGACCCTCACCGTGCCGTGGAGCCCGAACGCAGTCGTCGACCTGCGCGAGTGCCTGGACCTGATGACCGCCGACGGCACTGTGCCCGGCGGCGTCATCGCCCACGGCACGTTCGACGCCGAACCCGGCTACCTGGCCTCCGGCATCGTCGCCCCCGAGTGCGGCGATGCCCGGCCGGGGCCGGACACGGTGTACGACGTGGCGTCGCTGACCAAGGTTCTGGCCACCTGGCTGCTGGTCGGAACCTCTCTCATGGATGGCTTCACCCTGGACACCCAGCTCCGCGACCTGCTGACCGGCATCCCGGTCGAGGCGCCCGGAGGACAGGTGACGGTCAGCCAGGTCCTCGCCCACACCTCCGGTCTGCGGGCCGACACCCGCCTCGACCAGTACCGGCACCGCGCCGAACCGCTGGCCGACCTGATCTGCGGAGAGCCGCTGATCGCCGACCCCGGGGCCGGTCACCGCTACATCAACCGCGGCTTCATCCTCCTCGGCCTGGCCCTGGCCCACTACCGCTGCCAGCGCCTGGACGAGCTAGCAGCAGAGCTCTGGCAGCACCTCGGCATGGCCAGCACGACCTACGGACCGGTGCCCCGCTCCGCCCAGGTCGCCCCGACCGAGCAGCGGCTGACCGGCGGGCCCCGACTGTGGGGGATGCCGCACGACGACAACGCCGCCCTGCTCGGCGGAGTCGCCGGCCACGCCGGGGTGTTCACCACCCCGGCCGACCTCGCCACCTTCGCCACCCACCTGCTGACCTCGCACGCCACCGGCGGGCCCATGGGCCGCTGGCTCACCCACAGCATGCAGCCGCAGGCCGAGATCGAGCCGGGCCTCGACCGAGGCCTGGCCTGGATCCTCGCCGACGAGGGCAGGGTCGCCTACCACCACGGCTTCACCGGCACGAGCCTCTACGTCGCCCCGGCCACCGGCCGCTACCTGGCCATCTGCACCAACGCCGTCTACCACCACCAGGACAATCGCACCCGCCTGGCCCCACTGCGAGCCATCGCACTGAAGGCGATCACCGACGAACCGTAGGAGGCCCCGTGCCCCACCTCACGCTCGCTTCCCTCACCACCCTGCGGCTCGGCGGCCCGGTCGGCGAGCCGCTGTACGTCTCCGACCACGACGACTGGCAGGAGCTGGTGCACACCGTCGGCCGCCGGGAGGAGTACAGCCCCCTCACCCTGGGCCACGGCAGCAACGTCATCGCGTCCGACACCGGGCACCCGGGCACCGTCGCCGTCATGAACACCCGGGGCATCACCGCGAAGCGGCATGACGACAACACTGTCCTGGTATCCGTGCTGGCCGGCCACCCGCTCACCGACCTCACCGCCTGGGCTGCCGCAGAACGCCTGTCCGGGATCGAGTGCCTGGCCGGCATACCCGGCACCGTCGGTGCCGCCCCGGTGCAGAACGCCGGTGCCTACGGCCGGCAGGTCGGCGACACCCTGGACCACCTGACCGCCTGGGACTGGGACATGGGCCGCCTGCGGACCCTGCCCGCCCAGGCGTGCCGACTCCGCCACCGCGACAGCCGCTTCAAGCACGACCCAGGCCGCTGGACCATCCTCACCGTCACCTTCCGCCTGACCCACTCCCCGGCCGCACCCATCTCCTACCAGCCGCTCGCCGAGGAACTCGGCGTCCAGCCCGGAGCCAGGCCGCCGGTCAGCGAGGTCACCGCCGCCGTCCTCGCCAACCGGCACCGCCGCGGCCTCCTCCTCGACCCCCACGGCCCCGACGCACGCCAAGCCGGCTCCGTGTTCCTCAACCCGCTCGTCACCGCCGCCCAGGCCGCCCGCTGGTCGGCGGCGGACTGCCCCGTCCACACCGACAGCGACGGCCAGCTGCGGGCCAGCGCCGGATGGCTCCTCGCACACGTCGGCTACCGACCTGGCCAGGAGATCACCGAGGGCGTCCGATGCTCGGAACGCCGCACTCTCACCCTCACCGCCCACGACAAGGCAACCGCCACCGGCTTCGCCCAGGCCCTCGCCGACCTCGTCCGGCAGGTCGAGCGAGCCACCAGCATCAGGCTCCACCCCGAGCCAGTGCGGGTGGGCACCTGGCCTTAGGGCGTGTATCGGGTGGTGATCGATCTGCGGGATTCACCCTCGAAGTGGAGGCTGATCCGGTAGATCGTCTTGCATGACGCGCGTGCAACTGAAG
>NZ_JBHXKE010000072.1:0-37288 GCF_042722765.1 Kitasatospora sp. NPDC058406 | reverse complement strand
GACCCCTACGACCGTAGGGGCCACCGGGGCGCCGGGCGCGCCAGAAGCGGTGTTCCTCAGCCGCAGCATCCGCCGCCGCAGCAGCCGCCCCCGCCGGAGGCCTGCTGCGGCGCGCCACCGGACGACCCCGCGCCGGTCACGGCGACGGCCGACAGCAGCTTGACGGTGTCCTCGTGGCCCTGCGGGCAGACCGCGGGGTCGTTGGCCTGGGCCATCGTGCGGCGGAGTTCGAACGTGGCCCCGCAGGAGCGGCAGCGGAAGTCGTAGCGTGGCATACCCCGCAGCGTAGCCGGGGTCCGCGTCCGGGCGCCCGTGTCCGCGCATTCCGGCCTTCGGCTCCCGGCTTCCGGCGCTCGGCCCGGAGCTCCAGACTTCCGGCCTTCCCCCCGGCTACTACCGCTGTCCGCCCAGGTCGCCGCGGATCAGCTCCACCACGTTCGCCGCCTTCTCCCGCACCGCGGCCAGCTCGGTCAGGAACCGCCAGTAGTCCGGATGCCGCCCGGCCTCCTCCAACTCGACCGCCGCCCGGTCCAGCCGCGCCACCGCGGCATCCAGCGGAGCCGCGTGCCGCGGGTCAGGCGCCTGGCGCCCGGCCATCGCGAGCCGCTGCGCGTCCCGCAGCGCGAACCGGGTGCGCTCGATCTCCCGGCTCGGGTCGTGCTGCACCTCGTTCAGCTGCCGCAGCCGCTCGTTCACCGCGACCACCGAGCCGTCCGCCGTCTCCAGCAGGGCCCGCACCGTGCCGAGCGCGGCCGTCGCGTCCGGCCACCGCTGCTCGTCGCGCGCCCGTGCGGCCTCGGCCAGCTTCCCCTCGGCCGCCCGCCGGGCCTCCACCACCTGGTCCGGCACCCGCTGGAGGTCCTGCCAGCACGCGATGGTGAACCGCCGGCGCAACTCGCTCAGCGCAGGCTCCACCGTCTCCGCCTTGGTCTCCAGCGCCTGGATCCTGGTCCGCAGACTGGCCACCCGGCGGTCGATCTCCCGAGCCCGCTCCGGCAGCTGCTCCGCGTCCGCCGCGATCGACTCCGCGCGCTCCTTCACCCGCTCCGCGCGCTGCAGGGTCGCCTCCACGCCGTGCCGGCCCGCGCCCTCGTTCAGCCGCCCCAGCTCCGGTGCCAGCTCGGCCAGCCGCGCCGCCAGGTCGTCCGCCCGCAGCCCCGCGCCGCGCACCGCCTCCAGCGCGTTGCTCGCCGCCAGCAGCGCGTGCTTGGCCTGCTCCACCGCCGGCGCCACCCGCATCAACTGCGACTCGGCCCGGTCCAGCGACGGCTGCAGCTTCCGCAGGAAGTCGTTCAGCTCCGCCAGCGCCGAGCCGAGCTGCCCCTTCACGTCGTTCAACTGGTTCCTGGCCCGCGCCGCCGCGCCGGACTCCAGCTCCTCCGCGTCCAGGTCGTGCGCGTCCAGAGCCGCCAGGTAGTTGACGGTCACCTGGTCCACCCGGCCGGAGATCGCCTCGAAGTCCGACACCGCCCGCCGGGCCGTCGCACTGTCCCCGACCGCGCGCACCGTCTCCACCGCCAGCCGCACCTCGCGCTGGGCCGAGTCCACCTCGTAGAACGCCTGCTGCGCCGCGTCCCGGGCCGCCCGGGCGTCCGACCGCGCCCCGTCACCGCCGCGCCGCCCCCACCAGCCCCCGCCGGTCCCGAACGCCGCCGCCCCGGCCGCCCCCAGCACGCCCGCGACCACCAGCGGCAGCACCAGAGCCTCGGCCATCACACCCCCCGGCCACCGCCGCCCCCGCCCGCCTCCGCCGGCCACCCTCACTGTGCGCTCCCTGCTCCGACAGCTGATCCACCGCCCATTGTTCCCGATCACCCCACCCGACCGGCACCCCACCCGTCCCACCCACCGAGCACCTGCACCACACCACCCCGCGGACCAGGTACTCTGGGCACTCGTCGTGCGCCCTCCACAGGCCCACGACCAGGGGCGCGTAGCTCAGTGGTAGAGCGCTGCTCTTACAAAGCAGATGTCGGCGGTTCGAAACCGTCCGCGCCCACAGCGGAGAAGGGCCAGTTCGGAGGAGTGAATCCTCACGAACTGGCCCTTGATCGTTTCCTCGCTCCCAGAGATCCCCCAGTGTCTCCGCGTGTTCGAAAGCCGCTCGCGCCCATCAGTGCAGATGCCCCGGACCGCGAGCGGTTCGGGGCATCTGGCATCTCGGACCGACATCGGTGACGAACCCGTACTGCGCCCCGTCCGGTCGAATCACCGGGGCACTCCCGGCCGGGTCGTGCAGTGGCGACGCGCGTTCGCAACCGGCCGCTTCTGAGTCCGGGACAGCCGGTGACGTTGAAGGCCGTGAAGTTCGGTGAGAGCTGCCCGTAGCGGTGTTCACCCGCGTGCGGGTGGGGGTGGGGTTCCGGGGGTCAGGGGAGGCGGGTTTCGAGGATGCGGAGGGTGTCGGTGATGCGGATGGTGCGGGTGACGAGGAGGCCGGCGCGGGTGGCGAGGGTGCGGTAGTCGGACTCGGGGCGGTCCTGGCCGCCGACCAGGACGGTGAGGAGGAGGCCGCGGAAGAGGGCCTCCTGGTCGGACTCCTCGTCGACCATGCCCTCGATGACGAGGAGGGTGGAGTCGGGGCGCATGGCCTCGCGGATGCGTTCCAGGATGCGGACGATGGTGTCGTCGTCCCAGTCGTGCAGGGCGCGCTTGATGGTGTAGACGTCCGCGCCGGGCGGGACGGAGTCGAAGAAGTCGCCGGCCACCACCTCGTAGCGGCCGTCGACGCCGGAGGCGGCGAGGAGGTCCTCGGCGAGGGGGACGGTCTCGGGGCGTTCGAGGATGGTGCCGCGGAGGGCGGGGTTCTCGGTGAGGATCGCGGCGAGGAGGCTGCCGAGGCCGCCGGCGACGTCGACGACGTGGTGGGCGGCGGTGAAGTCGTAGGCGCGCGCGGCGGCGGTGCTCTCGGCGACGGAGACGGCGCTCATGGCGGCGTTGAAGCGCTGCTTGGCGTCCGGGTCGGTCTTGGTGAGCTCCCAGAAGGAGACGCCGCCGTTGGCGACCTCGAAGGAGGACTCGCCGGTGCGCACCGAGTGCAGCAGGTCGCCCCAGGCGGCCCAGTGCCAGTTGGCGGCCATGAAGCGGGCGTCGGTGGACTCGGGGTTGCCGGGTTCGCTCACCAGGACGGCGGAGAGCGGGGACTGGGCGTACGTCCGGCCGTCCGGGAGGCGGTGGAACACCCCGTAGGTGGTGAGGGCGCGCAGCAGGCGGCCCAGGGTGGGGGCGTGGGTGCCGGTGAGTTCGGCGAGTTCGGTGACGGTGCGCTCGCCCGAGACCAGCAGGTCGGGTATGCCGAGTTCGGCGGCGACGTGGATGGCGCGGGCCCGCCACGCCCCTTGGAGCAGGGCGACCATGTCCTGGTGGGCGTCGAAGGTCTCGGGCTGCTGGGGCATCTGGGTCTCCGTGGGTCGCGAGGACGGGGGAGGTGCGAGGGGGCCGGCCCGCCGCTCGGGCCGGCCCCCTGCGGTGCTAGGCGGTGTGCGCCGGCGGGATGTTGTGGTTGTAGCGGAACGCGTTGGCCGGGTCCCAGGCCGTCTTGAGGGCGACCAGCCGCTCGTAGGCGTCGGCGGTGTAGGCCTCGCGGACGTACGCGGGGTCGGTGTGGGCGATGCCGGCCATGAAGTTGAGCATGCGGGTGCCGCTGTACCAGGGCGCGAAGGTCGCCACGACCTTGGCCTGGGCGGCGAGGACCTCGTCGTCGGCGCCGGTGCCGAGCACGCCGGCCGCGTACACCTGGAACGGTGCGGGTACGTGGGCGACGGCGTTGGGCGTCTTCGGCGGGCGGGCCAGGGCGCCGCCGAGCTGGCGCAGTTCCAGGCCGACCACGCTGTGGGTGCCCGGCCCGACGAGGGACAGCACGGCCTCCACGACGTCCTCGTCGAAGGTGCGGAGCTGGAACGTGTTGATGTGGTAGGAGCCGGGCGTGGGCGGGTCGTTGTGGATGGTGCCGACCTCGGTGTACGGCATGTCGGTGACCGTGTCGAGCAGGGTGGGGGCGACCTCGCGCAGCGGCCGGATCAGCCGCTCGCCCTCCTCCGGCGTGCCCAGGTAGCAGAGCCGCAGGTGCAGGGCGAAGCGCCCGCGCAGTTCGGCGGGCACGCCGTCGACGTCCGGCCAGTCGAGCATGAAGAAGGAGGAGCTCATCTCGTCGGGCATCTCGGCCGCCCACGTGCGGTAGCGGTGCAGGGCCGCGCGGGTGGACTCGGCCGGGAACCAGAGGCCGCCGCCGTACACCCGGGTCAGTTCGACCAGGCCGACCTCGATCGCGGTCACCGCACCGAAGTTGCCCTTGCCGCCGCGCAGCGCCCAGTACAGGTCGGGGTTCTCGTCCTCGGTGGCCACCCGGGGCTCGCCGTCGGCGGTGACGACCTCGATCCGGTGGACGTGGTCGGCGGCGAAGCCGTGCTGCCGGGAGAGGACGCCGACGCCGCCGCCGAGCGTGTAGGAGACGGCGCCCACGAACGGGGCCGAACCGTTGAGCGGGGCGAGGCCGTGTTCGGCGGCGGCCGGGATGACGTCCTCCCACAGGACCCCGGCCTCCAGCCGTGCCGTGCGCTGCTCCGGGTCGATCCGCACGCCCGTCATCCGGCCGGTGGCGAGGTAGAGGGCGTCGCCGTCGGCGGGCACCGAGGCTCCGTGGCCGGTGTTCTGGACCGCGACGCCGAGCCCGAGCCCGGCGGCGAAGCGGACGGCGGTGGCGACGTCGTCGGCGTTCTCCGGGACGACGACGAGGGCGGGCCGGTGCACGACCGAGCGGTCGAAGCCCGCGGTGTGCTCGGCGTAGCCGGGTTCCCCGGGCAGGAAGACGTCGCCGGCGAGGCGCAGGGAGAGGGCCGCGGTCTCCTCGGGGGTGACGGTCGTGCCGCCGCTGGAGGGGGTGCCGTCGGTGGCGGTGTTCTTCTCGTTCACTTGGTGCCTTCTTCTCCATCGTTCCGTGGTCCGCGGCCGGCTGTCTGGTGCGGGCCGCGCGGGTGGTTCGGTCCGGGTGGTTCCGCGGGTCGGGTGCGGTGTCGAACGGGCATGCGTGTCAACGGGATTGGCCGTTCGCTTCGTGCGATTCGCCGGCGGTGCCGGGTGCCTGGCCCACCATTCCGGCCGTGAGCGTACTGCCGTCCGCCGGGTCGATGAGCAGGAACGAGCCGTTCCGGCGCGAGCGCGCGTACGGGTCCAGGGGGAGCGGTTCGGCGGTGCGCAGCGTGACCCGGCCGAGGTCGTTGACGGAGAGGCTGCCGTGTGCCGGGGAGGGGCGCAGGCCGTCCGGGTCGAGCCGGACGGGGATGGCGGTGACCAGTGCGGGGACGGTCCGGGTGGCGTGTTTGACGAGGACCCGGGCACCCTCGCGCAGGGGCCGGTCGTGCAGGTGGCAGACGGTGGCCTCGACGGTGCGGGTCGGGCGCGGCGCGGCGTCGACGGGGGCGATGAGGTCGCCGCGCGCCACGTCGAGGTCGTCGGCGAGCCGGAGGCTGACGGACTGCGGGGCGCGGGCGGAGTCCACCGGGGTGCCGAGCGCGTCGATGGCGGTGACGGTGCTGGTCAGGCCGGCCGGCAGTACGGTGACGCGGTCGCCGACGCGCAGGGTGCCGGCGGTGATCCGGCCCGCGTAGCCGCGCTGTCCGGTGGCGCCGGGGCGGATGACGTACTGCACGGGGAAGCGGGCCGGCGTGTCGTCCGGTTCGCCGGCGGCGGGCACCGTCTCCAGGTGGTCGAGCAGGGTCGGCCCGCCGTACCAGTCCATCCGGGTGGAGGCGGTGACGACGTTGTCGCCGTCGCGGGCCGAGATGGGGATCGCGGTGACCTCGGGCACGCCCAACGACTTTGCCAGGGCGGTGAAGTCGTCGACCACGGCGGTGAACGGGGCGGCGCGGAAGTCGACCAGGTCCAGCTTGTTCACGGCGAGCAGCAGGTGCGGCACCCGTAAGAGGGCGGCGACGGCGGTGTGCCGCCGGGTCTGTTCGACGACGCCGTGCCGGACGTCGGTCAGGATCACCATGAGCTCGGCGGTCGAGGCGCCGGTCACCATGTTGCGAGTGTACTGGACGTGTCCGGGGGTGTCGGCGAGCACGAACCGCCTTCTGGGCGTGGCGAAGTAGCGGTAGGCGACGTCGATGGTGATGCCCTGTTCGCGTTCGGCGCGCAGCCCGTCGGTGAGCAGGGCGAGGTCCGGGACGGACAGGCCGCGGGCGCGTGAGGCGTGCTCGACGGCGGCCAGCTGGTCGGACAGGACGGACCGGGAGTCGTGCAGCAGTCGCCCGGCGAGGGTGGACTTGCCGTCGTCGACGGAGCCGGCGGTGGCGAAGCGCAGCAGCGAGGTCGCGGTGGTGGTGAGGGCCTCGGCGGGTTGCCCGGTGGCGGCGGTCATGGCTAGAAGTACCCCTCGCGCTTGCGGTCCTCCATGGCGGTGTCGGAGAGCCGGTCGTCGGCGCGGGTGGCGCCGCGTTCGGTCAGCCGGGACGCGGCGATCTCCGTGATGACCGCGCGCACCGTCATCGCGCTCGACTCGACGGCGCCGGTGCAGGCCATGTCGCCGACGGTGCGGTAGCGGACCGTCCGCTTCTCGGCGTGCTCGTCGGCGCGGGGGCCGCCCCAGTCGCCGGCGGTGAGCCACATGCCGTCGCGGCGGAAGACCTCCCGGTCGTGGGCGAAGTAGATGCCGGGCAGCTCGATGTGCTCGCGTTCGACGTACTGCCAGACGTCGAGCTCGGTCCAGTTGGAGAGCGGGAAGACCCGGAAGTGCTCGCCGGGCCCGTGCCGGCCGTTGTACAGCTGCCACAGTTCGGGGCGCTGGCGGCGAGGGTCCCAGCCGCCGAACTCGTCCCTCAGGCTGAACACCCGTTCCTTGGCCCGGGCCTTCTCCTCGTCGCGGCGCGCACCGCCGAACACGGCGTCGAAGCGGTGGAGTTCGACGGCCCGGCGCAGGCAGTGGGTCTGCAGCGGGTTGCGGCTGCCGTCCGGGCGCTCGGTCAGTTCGCCCCGGTCGATGGACTCCTGGACGAGGGCGACGTGCAGCCGCAGCCCGTACGCGGCGACGACGCGGTCCCGGTAGGCGAGTACCTCCGGGAAGTTGTGGCCGGTGTCGACGTGCAGCAGCGGGAAGGGCAGCGGCGCGGGGGCGAAGGCCTTCCGGGCCAGGTGCAGCATCACCACGGAGTCCTTGCCGCCGGAGAACAGCAGCACCGGGCGCTCGGCCTCGCCGACCGCCTCGCGGATGATGTGCACGGCCTCCGACTCGATCTCGGTCAGGTGGTTCACAGCAGCCCCCGTCCGGCGAGCAGGCCGAGCAGGGCGGTGACCGACTCCTCGACGCTCTGCCGGTCGGTGGGCAGGACGAGGTCGGGCCGGGCGGGTGGCTCGTACGGGTCGTCGACGCCGGTGAGCCCGGTGAGGTCGCCGGCCGCCTGCCGCGCGTACAGGCCCTTGACGTCGCGCCGCGCGCACTCCTCGACCGGGGTGGCGACGTGCACCTCCAGGTAGGTGGTCGCGGAGTGCTCGTGGCGCTTCCGGACGGCCTCCCGGGCGTCCGCGTACGGCGCGATCACCGGGGCGAGGACGAGGACCCCGTTGCGGGCCAGCACCTCGGCGACCAGGCCGATCCGCTGGACGTTGGCGAAGCGGTCCTCCCGGCTGAAGCCGAGGTCGGCGGTGAGCAGGGTGCGGCTGCGGTCGCCGTCCAGGATCTCGACCCGGCGGAAGCCGGGTTCGAGACGGCGGGCGGTCTCGGCCGCGATGGTCGACTTGCCGGAACTCGGCAGCCCGGTGAGCCAGACGGTGGCACCGGGCCAGCAGGTGCAGTACGGGCGGTGGGGGGTCATCGGCCACTCCGTAGCCTGGGTCGGTGGGTTTCGGCCCGGTCCGCGGGCAGGGCCAGCAGGGCGCGGACGGCCGCGGTCAGCCGGCGGCGGCGCTGCTCCGCGGACGGCGCGGTGTGGGTGGCGGAGCGCCAGGCGACGAAGCCGTCGGGGCGGACCAGCACGGCGCCGCCGCGGCCGGTGCCGCAGGACCGGGTGAAGGACAGGGCCGGGGGCAGGGACTCGCCGGCCGGCAGGACGTGCGCGCGCAGTGGGACGCCGAGGTCGCGGGCGACCTCGGCGGCGGTGGTGCGCCACCGTTCGTCGGCGGTGAGCAGGGTGAGCACGGGGCCGGTCCGGGTGGTGGGTGCGCAGAGGTCGAGGGTGGAGGCGGTGACGGTGCGGTCGCCGCGCCGCAGCCGGACGGGGACGTGCGGCAGGCGGGTGCCGGGGGCGCCGGTCAGGGCGAACGCGGCGGGGAAGGCGTCGGCGGCCGGGTCGGCGGGTCGGTCGCGGTCGGCGGGCCGGGCGGGCGACCCGGCCGGGTCCGGGAGATCCGGGAGATCCGGGAGGTCGGCGAGGCCCGCGAGGTCGGCCGGGTCGGACAGGCCGTCGGGGACGGCGGCCGAGCGGTAGCGGTAGCCCATGATGATGGTGCGCGGGTCGGCGGGGAGCGTCCCGCCGAGGCGGTCGGAGGGGACGCCGTCGAGCAGCAGGGTCTGCCGGGCGGTGGCGATGCCGACCGGGCGCCGTTCGGCGTCGTAGCTGTCGAGCAGGGCGGGGCCGGCCCAGCCGCGCAGGACGGCGGCGAGCTTCCAGGCGAGGTTGTGCGCGTCCTGGATGCCCATGTTGGATCCGTAGCCGCCGGCCGGCGGGTGCAGGTGGGCGGCGTCCCCGACCAGCAGGACGGGGCCCTGCCGGTACCGGTCGGCCATCCGGTGCCGGGCCTGCCAGTGGAAGGTGGCGGCCAGGTCGATCCGGATGCCGGGCACGCCGATCGCGGCCCGCAGCAGTTCCAGGCACCGTTCGGGCGCGGGCGCGGGCGCGGCCTGCGGAGCGTCCGGGAGGTTCGGGGCGCCGGTGCCGGGGCCGAGGGCGGTGGCCTCCACGGCCGCCGCCCAGCCGTGCGCGTCGTTGAGCTGCATCAGCGCGCCGGAGAAACCGGGGTTGTCGATCATGCTCATGAAGAAGCGGCGGTGCCCGATCAGCCCGGCCAGATCGGCCCGGAACAGGATGCTGGTGCGGCGGGCCACCGTACCGAGGCCGGTCCGGACGACGCCGACGTGCTCGGGGATCCAGCCGTGCGCGCCGTCGGCGGCGACCAGGTAGCGGGCGGAGAGCCGTTCGAGGCCGCCGTCCGGGCGCCGGACCCGGGCGAGCACGCCGTCCTCCCCGACGTCCAGCCCGACCAGCTCGTGGCCGAACCGGACGTCCGCCCCGGCCCGGACGGCGCCCTCGCGGAGCAGCGGCTCCATGCGGTCCTGACCGCACCAGAACGGCGGGCACGGTCCTGGGACGGCGAGCTCCTCCTCGCCGGTCTCCAGGACCTCGGCGTCGTCCAGCCGGGCGAGCGAGGGGATGCCGATCACCGTGCGGGGGAGCACCCGGTCCGGCTCGGTGCGGGCCCGCGGATCGTCGCCGGGCACCACCTCGAAGCCGACCGCCGCGACCGCCGGCTCCAGGCCGGCCTCGCGCAGCAGCTCCATGGTGCGGCGGGTGACATGGGTGGCGCGGGGCAGCGGCGAGGTGGCGGCCCGGCGTTCCAGCAGCCGGACCGCGACGCCGGCGCGGGCCAGGAACAGCGCCGTCGCCAGGCCCGTCGGTCCTCCTCCGACGACCAGTACGGTCATGGGCGCAGCTTCTCCTTGTCCGCCGACTCCGCCGACTCCGCCGTCCGCGCGGCTCCCGTCGTGCCGGCCGTCCCCGCTCAGGACTTGCTGACCAGGTGGCCACCGACGACGAGGTGGTCGAGGTTCATCGAGACGAAGGCGGCGACCGCCTCCTCCGGGGTCTCGACGATGGGCTCCCCGGCCGTGTTGAACGAGGTGTTGAGCAGCACCGGGCAGCCGGTCAGCCGCTCGAACTCGCCCAACAGCGCGTAGACGGTGGGGTTCTGGTGCTCGAACAGCGTCTGGTGCCGGGCCGTGCCGTCGACGTGCGCGGCGGCCGGGATGACGTCCGGCCTGGTCACCCGGGTGACGATCAGCATGTACGGCGAGGGCTGGCCGAGGTCGAAGAACTCGTCGCTGCGCTCGGCGCGGACGATCGGCGCGTACGGACGGAACCACTCGCGGAACTTGACCTGCTCGTTGAGGTGGTCCCGCACCGACGCCGGGTAGGGCGCCGCGAGGATGCTGCGGTGCCCGAGCGCCCGCGGCCCGAACTCGCTGCGGCCGTCCCACCAGCCGACGATCCGCCCGTCGGCCAGCAGCGCGGCCACCTCCCCGGGCAGGTCGTCGGGCCGCCGGGACGGCAGTCCGGAGGCGGCGACGGCCGCGTCCACCCGCGCCTGCGGGTATTCGGGCCCGAGGTAGGCGTCGGTGAGCGCGGGCAGCTCGTCCATCGGTACGCCCGCCAGCCGGTGCAGTCCGTAGTAGGCGCAGCCGAGGCTGATGCCGTTGTCGCCGGCGGCGGGCACCACGAAGATCCGCTCGAAGCCGGTCTCCCGGAGGATCCGGCCGTTGGCGACGCTGTTCAGGCCGACCCCGCCGGCCACGCAGAGGTCGGTCAGCCCGGTGCGCGCGTGCAGGGCGGCGGCGCAGTGCACCAGGGCGCGCTCCAGCACCTCCTGGGCGGCCCGGGCGATCGCCGCGCGGACGTCGAAGTCGGCGTCCCGGGCGAGGCGTTCGAGGACGTGCGAGACCTTGCTCGCGGAGATGCTGACCCCGCCGCCGGGCAGCAGGGCGACCAGCTCGGCGAGCTCGTCGACGAACCGCTCGTCCCCGTACGGGGCGAGGCCCATGGTCTTGCCGTCCTCGCTGACCGGGAAGCGGGTCTTCGGCCCGGTGTACGCGAGCCCGATCGCGATGCTGGCGCTGCGGTAGAAGTGGCCGAGCGAGTTGTCGGTCTCGCCGGGCTGGTAGTAGGCGCTCTCGGAGGCGGCGTCCACGACGTGCGCGCCGCTGACCCGGTCGAGCAGGCGGATGCCGTTCCGGTCCGCGGTGTACGAGCTGACGGTCTCCGCCTCGCGGCCGCCGGGCCCGGTCCGGTCGCCGGCCACCAGGCTGCCGGAGTTGTCGCAGACGAGCACGGCGGCGCGGTCCAGCCCGGAGGCCGCGAACGCGCTGTAGGCGTGCGCCAGATGGTGGTTGATCACCTGAACGCGGTTGCGGAACGAGTGGTAGAACGGGCGCGGCACCAGCTCGCAGGCGACGACGTGCTCCACCTCCGCCGCGCCGGTGCCGAGCTGTGCCAGGACGGCCTGCCGGCTGGCGCCCGCCAACAGGTCGGTGCCCAGGCCGTACTTGCTGCGCACCAGCCGTTCCTCGTCGACGGCGACGAGGCGGCTGCCGTCGGTCGCGCACGACGACCAGTCGTGCCCGGAGCCACCGAGGCCCAACACGGTCATAGGAGGTCCTTTCCAACGCGAGGGCACCGGTCGACGCGTACGGGGCTCCCCGCCGCGGGCCGGAGCGGCCGGGCGGGCGGAGGAAGAGGCGCACACCGGAGGGGGCTTGGGGGAACGCACACCGCAGAAGGGCTGGAGGAACGCGCGCCGGAGGAGGACGGCCGGAAGCCGTCCTGGTGTCGGCGGAGCACAGGCACCCGGGAATCGGGGCGACATCGGCACTCTAGTCAGGCGGCGTCACAGACTGTCAAGAACGGGTGCCGGTCCGTGCCCCGAGTTGGCTCAAATCGCCTTTCGCGCCCGTACGTCCCCGGTGCGTCCAGTGGACACAAGGGATCTTCGGGTACGGAGCGGGAGCGGCGCGGACACGAACCCCAAGCGGAACGGCGTCGATCGTTCCGGACGCCGCCTTACCACCCGGCGGCCCCGTCGGCGGGCGCCTTTTCGGCCAACGTCAATCCGAGCGGGACACGACAAGCAGCGGAGCCGTTACCGTGATGCGGTGGCTGTCGGCCGCCGGCCGCCGTCCGTGTCTCCTTCGGGTGGCCCGCCTGTCCGTGGTGCCCCGACGCCCGTGACGCCCCGAGCTCGAACCCCGCCGGTGCCCCCATCCGGCAACCCGATCCCCTGTACGGCTGGACGAGGGAGTACTGGGTGACTGAGCAGCAACGCACCATCGTCATCATCACCGAGGGCGCCGCCCCCGCCCTGCTCGACCGCTGGTGTGCCCAGGGCCTCCTGCCGGGATTCGCCCGGCTCCGCTCCGAAGGGGCGAGCGGTCCGCTCGCGGCGGAGGGCACGCCCTACGAACCGCCCGGCCTGGTGAGCGTGCTCACCGGCCAACGCGCCGCCGACCACGGCTACTTCTCCTACTGGACCTGCCACGACCCGGAGTACTCGCCCCAGGTGCTCGGCTCCGGTGACCGCCGGCACCCGCTGCTCTGGCAGCACGAGGGCTTCGCCGGCCTGCGCTTCGCCTCGATCGGGCTGTTCGGGACCCACCCGATCGAGCCGATGGACGGGTCGCTGATCAGCTACCCCATGCAGGCGACCCTGCACGCCTGCCACCCGCGCGACCTCCAGCGCCGGCTCGCCAAGGAGGGCATCCGGCCGGTGCACGACGTCTCCATCTTCTGGACCGGCCAGCCGCGCGAGCAGCTGCTGCCCCGACTGCTGGAGGCCGATCGCCAGCGGGGGAGGGCCGCCCTCGCACTGCTGCCGGAGCACGACGTGGTGATCGTCAACCTCACCAGTATCGACCGGACTTCGCACATCTACTGGCAGGAACTGGAGCACGGTCCCGACCGTGAGCAGGAGAGCGCGGTGTTCGCCGCGTACCGCACCTGCGACCAGGTCGTCCAGGACGCCCTGGCGGCGGCCGGGGACCGGGTCGACGTGCTGGCCTTCTCCGAGATCGGCTTCGGCCCGCTGCGCACCTACTGCTCCGTCAACGACGACCTGGAACGCGCCGGTCTGCTCGCCAGGACTCCGGACGGCCGGATCGACTGGGCGAACACCACCGCGTTCGAGGCCGTCCAGGGCACCCACGGCATCAACGTCAACGTGCGGGACCGCTACAAGGCCGGCCGGATCGCGGAGCACGAGTACGAGCGGGTCCGCGCCGAGGTGCGCACGGCGCTCCTGGAGACCGTCAACCCCCGCACCGGACGGGAGTTCCTCGCCGAGGTGCTCACCCGTGAGGAGGTCTACCCCGGCGCGGCGACGGCCGGCGCGCCCGACCTCCTCATGGAGCCCGCCGACTGGCGCTACCTGCCGATGGGCGATCCGCAGTGGGCCGCGCACGTCCACCGGACGTGGCAGAGCGGCTGGCACCGGCGGGAGTCCTACTGGGCCGGCCTCGGCCCCGGTTTCGCGTCCCGGTACACCGACGACGCGGTGGCCGCCCCGATCGACGTGCCGGCCACCCTGGCCCGGCTGCACGGGCGACCGGTCCCCGAGGGGTGGCGCGGCCGCCCGCTCGGCCCGGCCGTCCCCTGAGACCAGGCTCCGTCCGACCCCCGAGTGCGGGCTCCGCCCGACCCCGAGTGCGGGCTCCGCCCGGCTCGTGCCCGACGCCCACGTTCCGCCCCGATCTGCAGCGGAGGTCCACTGTTCATGTCCGACATACGCGTACCTGAACGCGGGCGCCCGAGGCGCCGGACGGTGTCCGGGCCACCCGGGGGAACGGACCGTGCCGCCCTCGCCCCGAAGGCCTCGTTCACCCCGTGGGACCCGCCCTCACCGGACGTGCCCCACTGGACGGGCGCCGCCGACCGCACCCCGGTCGAGCTGCTGCGCGCCGCCCTCGCCGAGGGCCTGCTCGGAGGGCCGTGGCACGACGGCTTCCCCGCGTACACCTGGCACCGGGACGGCGACGACGTCCACGAGTTCCGGCTGACCGGCCGGCTGACCGGTCAGTACACCGGGTACCCCCTGCACCCCAGCGAATGGCCGGAGGGCCTCGGATGAGCACGCTCCCCGACGTCACGCTCGCCTGGAAGTGGCACGAGCCGTCGACCGTTCCCGCCGACGAGTTCACCGCGACCTGGGCCGACCTGGAGATGACGGTCGGTTCGGAGACGCCGCTGACCACCGTCGAGGACCGGGCCGCTGGCACCGTCCGCCCCCACACCACCGGCTCGCTCTACCCGCTCGCCGAGTGGATCGCCTTCAACTGGTGGTCGCTGCTGGCGGACGCCCGGCCCGGCACCCAGATCTCCCAGCTGCGCTTCTGCTACCGCAACGGCGTCGGCGACCAGCGCGGCGCCTGGTGGGTCCGCTCGCGGCGGCACGTCCTGCGTGCGGCCGGCGGCGGCTTCCACTGGCCGGACGTGCTGTTCGTGCCCGAGGGCCGGCAGACCCGGATCGTCTGGATCCCCGACGGAGGTCCGACGCCCCGGCCCGGTCCGCGCCACGTGGCGCGCGGCAACCTCGTGGTCGGCTCCGAGGCTCTCGCCGAGACGTTCCGCGGCTTCGTCGACGCCGTCGTCGCCCGGCTCGCCGACTGGGGCATCACCGGCACCCCGCTGCAGCGCGAGTGGGCCGCGCTCGCCGACACCGACGAGGCCGAGGCGGCGTTCTGCCGGGCCGCGGCGCGGCTCGGCCTGGATCCCTACACCGAGGCCGGACCGTACGCGGCGGAGATCGTCCGGGTCGTCCGGGAGCTGCCCGATCTGCTGTCCTTCGACTTCCTCAACGGGGTCGCCCCGGGCCGGATCGCGGACCAGCTCCGGTGGGTCGGGCGGGCCCGGGAGGTCGCCGGCCAGGGCGGCCAGGCCGACCCGGCCGTCACCGAGCTGCGCGAGCTGTGCGCGGACGTCCGGACGGCCTTCCACGCCCCGGGCCGGCTCGACAACGCCTGGCACCTGGGCTACGAACTGGCCCGCCGGGTCCGCGCCTGGGCCGGGGTGGCACCCACCGAGCGGTTCGAGACGGACACCCTGCTCACCCACCACACCGAGCCGGTCCCCTACGTCGACCGCGGCCTGGTCGCCTACGGGACGCGCACCGGCGCCGGGGGCCCCGCCCTGGTGTCCAGCCGGTCCTACACCGAGCGGCCGCGGCGCTTCCTGGAGGCCCGCGCCCTCTGCCACTTCCTGTTCGAGAACGGACCGGAGTTCCTGATCGCCGCCGCGCACACCCACCGCCAGCACGTGGCCCGCGGCTTCGCCCTCGAACTGCTGGCCCCCGCCCGGGGCGTGGCCGAGCGTCTCGGCGATCCGAGCGGGCTGGTCACCGCCGAGGACGTCGAGCAGATCGCCGAGGACTACGGGGCCGGCACCATCGTGGTGGAGCACCAGCTGGACAACCAGGTGCTGGCCCAGGACTTCCCGTGGGAGCCGACCGCACCGACCGTGTTCCGGGCCCCGCGCTACCCGCGGGAGGCGGCCCGGTGAGCGCCGACGACACACTCGGCACCGGCACTGGCACCGGCACCGGCACCGGCACCGACACTGGCACCGGCACCTTCCCGTACCCGGCCGGGCCCGGCGGCACCGTGCCGCCCCGGTACGCACGGCTGCTCGCCGAGGACCCGGTCTCCCGGGTGCGGCTCGCCGACGGCGCCGAGATCTGGCTGGTCACCCGGGACGCCGACGTGCGGACCGTACTGGCCGACCCGGCGTTCAGCCGGTACCGGGCCGCCGTGCTGCCCGGCAGCGGCTTCGGCCGCGGCCAGGGCACCGGCATCGTCGACCTCGACGCACCCCGGCACACCGGGCTGCGCGCGCCGGTGGTGGCCGGTTTCGCCCCCGAGCGGGTGGCCCGCTGGCGCCCGCGCATCGAGGCCGTCGCCGACGAGTTGCTGGCCGGTCTCGCCGGCGCGCCCGGGCCGGTCGACCTGGTCGCCGCGTACACGGCGCCGTACGCCGGCCGGATCATCTGCGAGCTGCTCGGCTTCGACGGCGACCGGTGGTCCGCGATCACCGGCGACATCGAGACCCTGCTGCTGTCCGGCGGGTCGGACGGCCCCGGCACCGCGGCCGTCCGTGACCGCCTCCAGGGGGCCTTCGCCGGTCTGCTCGCCGAACGCCGCGCGCGGCCCGCCGACGACGTCGCGACCGTCCTGCTCGGGCTGGACGAACCGGCCTCGGGCGGGCAGCACCTCACCGACGGGGACCGCACCACCCTGCTGCACGGCCTGGTGATCTCCGGCTTCATCGGCGTCCGGGACCTGCTGGCCCGGCACCTCTACGCGGTGCTGGCCGAGCCCGACCGCCGGGAGCGGCTGGCGGCCAAGCCCGACCTGGTCCCCGGCGCGGTCGCCGAACTGCTGCGCTACTACCCGTCGAGCAACGACGGGCTGCTGCGGGTGGCCACCCGGGACGTCGAACTCTCTGGAGTCCGTGTCCCGGCCGGGGCCGCGGTGCTGCCGCTGATCTCGGCGGCCTGCCGCGACCCCCGGATCGTCGACCGGCCCGACACCCTGGAGCTCGACCGCACCCCGGTGCCCGTCGCCGCCTTCGGCGCGGGCCCGCACCGCTGCCCTGCACTGGACCTCGCGGTGGTCCAACTGACCGTCGGGCTGGGCCGGTTGGTCGCCACCTATCCGCAGGTCGCGCTCGCCGTGGCCGCCGAGGACGTGCGGCACACCTCCGACCTGCTGCCGCTCGGCGTCGCGGCGCTGCCGGTCCGGCTGGGCGCCGCGGCCTGACCGCGTCGCCCGCCCGCCGGGCGCCGCGGACCCGGGCGGTCCGCCGGACCCGCCCCAGTCGCAGAGAGGAGGACGGATGGGAGAGCACTTCCCCCGGTACGTCGACGGCCGGCCCGCCCCGGCCCGGGACGGGGCGACCTTCCGGTCGTTCGAACCGGCCACCCGGCGGCACCTGGCCGACGTGCCGCGCTGCGGACCCGAGGACGTGACCGAGGCCGTGGCCGCGGCCCGCCGGGCCTTCGACCACGGGCCCTGGCCGCGTACCGCGCCGGAGGAACGGGCCGCCGTGCTGCGGCGGTTCGCCGACCGGCTCACCGCCGAGACCGCCCGGTTCGCCGAACTGGAGGTCCGCGACAACGGCACCACCCTGCGCAAGGCGCTCGGCGCCGACGTGCCCGGCGCGGTCGCGGCGTTCCGCTGGAGCGCCTGGTGGGCGGAGCAACTGCCCGAACGGCTGCACCGCGGACCGGCGGTGCCGGGAGGCCCTGCCGCGCGTCACCTGCGCTGGCACCCGCTCGGGGTGGTCGCGGTCGTCGTGCCGTGGAACCTGCCGCTGCTGCTCGCCGCCTGGCGGATCGCCCCGGCGATCGCGGCGGGCAACACCTGCGTCGTCAAACCGGCGTCCTTCACCTCGCTGACCACCCTCGGGCTGGTCCGGCTGCTGCACGAGTGCGGGCTGCCGCCCGGGGTGGTCAACGTGGTCACCGGGCCCGGAGGCACCACCGGGGAGAGCCTGGTCCGCGCGCCCGGCGTCGACCTGCTGTCCTTCACCGGCTCGGACGCGGTCGGCGAGAGTGTCCGGCGCGGGGCCGGTGCGGCCGTCCGGCTGGACCTCGGCGGCAAGTCGCCGAACGTGGTGCTCGCGGACGCCGACCTCGACCGGGCGGCCGACGGGGTCGTCTGGGGCGCCTTCCTGCACAACGGCCAGGTATGCATGGCCGGTTCGCGCGCCGTGGTGCACGCGGCCGTGCACGACGAGTTCGTCGAGCGGGTCCGGGAGAAGGCGCTCGCCCTGCGGCTCGGCGATCCGCTGGACGTGGCGACCGACCTCGGTCCGCTGGTCTCGCGCAACCAGGTCCGCACCGCCCTGCGGTTCACCGAACTCGGGGTCGCCGAGGGCGCCCGACTGCTGTGCGGGGGCAGGGTGCCCGGCCCCGGCGAGCCGGCCGAGGGGCTGGACCCGCAGGCATACTTCCCGCCCACCGTGCTGACCGGCGTCGAACCGGGCGCCACCGTGGCCCAGGAGGAGGTCTTCGGTCCCGTGCTCTCGGTGATCCGGGCGGCCGACGACGCCGACGCGGTGCGGATCGCCAACGGGTCGCGGTACGGGCTGAGCGCCGGGGTCTGGTCGGGCGACCGGGACCGGGCCCGTGCGGTCGCCGAGTCGCTGCACGCCGAACAGGTCTGGATCAACGACTACCGGCTGGTCGACCTCGACCTGCCGTCCGGGCCCGAGGTGACCGGTGACCTCGTCTGGGAGCGGCTGACCAACGAACTCGACGGCTACCGCCGCCGGCAGAGCATCACCGACGGCACCGGCCCGGCGGACCCGTCCGGGCCCGCACCCACCCCGTACCACCTCCTGGGGCTCTGAGCGCCCCGCCCTCCGGCCTCCCGTGGAGCCCCGATGAAGATCGGCATCGCGTTCCCCAACACCATCCCCGGCGCCTCCGGCCGGCTCCAGACGGAGTGGGCCGTCCGGGCCGAGGAGCGCGGTTTCTCGACCGTCTCCGCGACCCACCGGCTCCGCTACCCCGGGCACGAGCCGCTGCCGGTGCTCGCCGCGGCGGCGGCCGTCACCTCGCGGATCGGGCTGTCCACCAACATCCTGGTCGCCCCGCTGACCACGGCCGAGGTGCTCGCCAAGGAGGCGGCGACGGTCGCCTCGCTCGCGGAGGGGCGGCTCGTCCTCGGCCTCGGGCCGGGAGTGCGGGCCGACGACTTCGAGGCGGCGGACCGGGACTTCGGCCGCCGCGCGCAGGTCTTCGACGGGCAGCTCGCCGAACTCGCCCGGCTGCGCGGCAAGGAGGGCGCCGGGATCCTGCCCGGGCCGGTGCCGCCCGTCCTGGTGGGCGGGCTGAGCGCGAACGCCGTCCGGCGGGCGGCCCGTTGGGCGGACGGCTGGACGGCGCCCGGGCTGGAACCGGAGCTCGTCGCCCCGACCGTCCGGCAGGTGGAGGAGGAATGGGCGGCGGTGGGCCGGGAGGGGCGGCCGAGGCTGGTGGCGCTGTCCCGGTACTGGCTCGGCGCGGACGTCGCCGAGGAGGCGGCCGGATTCGTCCGGGACTACTTCGGGGTGCTCGGGGACGAGGCGGAGTCCTTCGTCGAGAAGACCCCGCGCTCGCCCGGCCGGATCCGCGAGCAGATCGCCGAACTGGCCGCCGCCGGATTCGACGAGATCGTCTTCCACCCCACGGCGGCCCGCCTTTCCCAGGTCGACCGGCTGGCCGACGCCGTCCTTTCCTGAAAGAGCGCTCCCGAAAGACGGCTCCCGAAATACGGCTCCTGAAAGACCGCAGACGCGCCCGTACGAAAGTGTTCCGAAGTGTTCCGATGTGTTCCGAGGTGAAATCGAGACCATGAACGCGACCCTGACGGGAAATAGGACCGAGGCCGTGGAGGATCTTCGGGAATTCGGCTACTGCCTCCTGGAGTCCCCGCTTCCGTCCGCCGAGTTCGAACGACTCCGGGACCGCCTGCTGGAGGTCGCGGAGGAGGAGCGCAAGGACGGCACCGCCTTTCTGTACGACGGCGGCAACCAGCGTGTCTTCAGCCTCCTCAACAAGGGCGAGGAGTTCGAGCGCAGCGTCTGCGACCCGCTGGTGCTGGAACTCATGGAGGAGGTCCTGGGCTTCAACTTCCTGCTGTCCAGCACGCACGCCAACATCGCCGGCCCCGGCGGGGTCGCGATGAACGTGCACGCGGACCAGACCTTCGCGCGACCGCCCTGGCCGCCGTACGCCCTGGTCGCCAACAGCATGTGGATGCTGGACGACTTCACGGAGTCCAACGGCGCGACCCGTCTCGTCCCCGGCACCCACCGGCTCGGCCGGCAGCCGGACTACGCGCGCGGCGAGGGCGACGTCGAGACGGTGCCGGTCTGCGCGCCGGCCGGCAGCGTGATGATCTTCGACGGCCGGCTCTGGCACCAGACCGGGGCCAACACGACCGACCGGCCCCGGCACGGCATCCTCAACTACTACTGCCGGGGCTACGTCCGGCAGCAGCAGAACTTCTTCTCCGGGCTCAGGCCGGAGGTCGCCGAGCGCAGCACACCCGCCATGCGGCGGTTGCTCGGTTTCGAGAACTACTTCTCGCTCGGCCTCGCGGACGGTCTGGAGTGAGCGCCGGACCGGGCGGCGCCGCGCCCGACCCGGGCCGGTTCCTCCAGGCCCCGGCGGCGCGGCCGGTGCTGCGGCTGGTGCTGGCGGACCCGGCGGGTGCGGCCGGCGGGGTGCTGCCGACCGCGATGGGGCCGGAGCTGGCGGTGGAGCCGCTCGCCGGACCGCTCGACGGCGCGGAGCCCTGGTCGGTCGGCGCCGGTCGGTGGCCGCTGCTGCCCTGGGCGCTGCTCGCGGTGGCGGGTGCGGGGCCGGGCGGCGCGACCGTGCTGGCGGACGCCGTCCGGGCGGTTCGGGCCGCCGGGGCCGCGGGCCGGCCGCCGGCCGGACTGCTGCTCTGCCCGTCGCCGGACGCCGCGGCGCCGCCGCTGGAGGCCGGTGCCGAGGCCGACGGTCCGTTGCCCTGCCCGGTGGTGGTGCTCGCCCGCGACGGTGACGGCAGCGGCCCCGCCGGTACCGGTACCGGGGGGGCCGCGGACGGTGCGGTGGCGGCCTGGCGCCGTCTCGCGCCGGAGGCCTTCACCGTCCGGCTGCTGGGTCCGGCGGGCTGGTCCGACCCGGCCGCCGCCGCCGAGACGGCCCGGACGGTCAAGGAGGAACTGCACATCTGGCCCGCCTGACCGGTGGCGGCCCGGTCCCCGCAGGGCGGGCCGGGCCGCTCCGGGGCGCGGTGCGCGCCCGTCGGCGGTGCGCGGAGGCCCGGCCGGAGGGATCCGGCCGGGCCCTTCCGGTGGCGCGTGGTGTGTGGCGCGTGGCGTGTGGTGCGTGGTGCGTGGCGCGTGGTGTGTGGTGCGGTCAGCCGGTGAGGGCACCGTACAGCTCCAGCGGGCTGGCGCGCCGCAGGTCGACGTCGGCCGGCAGGTCCAGCCCCAGCTCCTCCTCCAGCAGGATGGCCAGCTCGATCATGCGGGCGGAGTCCACCAGCAGCTGGATGCCCAGCGGGACCTCCGGATCCAGCTCGACCCCCTCCACCCCGAGTCCGGCCACCAGGGCGGAGAGGAACTCCGCGAGGCTGTACGGACTCGACGTAGCTTCACCCATGGTCGGGGTGTCCTCTCGGTCGGGACCCGGTCGCCGCGCGCCCGCGGGCCGGCCCGGGGCACGCAGCGGAAGGTCCTGGACGTAGGGCAGGCCGAGCCGCAGGGCGGTCTCGGCCTTGGCCAGCTCGCCGCCGAGGTAGCCGGCGTGGGCCGGTTCGGCGACCACTCCGGCGCTCAGCAGCCCCAGCAGCATCGACTCGGCGCGGACGCCGGTCATCTCGTGCCGGGGGGTCAGGTCGTTGTCGTAGTGCCGCAGGACGATCCGCCGGGCGAGCAGGTCGAGGCCGATCACCACGAATCCGTCCAGCGCCCGGCTGATGCCCACCCGCCGGCCGCCGGGCCGCAGCCGCCGGAAGGCCGGCCGGGTGCTCGCGGGGCCGCCGTCGGCGCCCTCCCCGGGGCCCGCCGTGTCGTCGTCCGCGTCCGGGACGGCGGGGGCGGGCGCGGAGGCGGTGCGCGCCGACAGGTCGGCGATCACCCGGCGCAGCACCGCCGGGTCGCACTCGCCCCGGGCGTCCACCAGCTCGATCTGGGCGCGCACCTGCGCGACCTCGCGCAGCGCGACGCCGCGCAGCACCGGCAGGTAGCCCGCCGCCCCGCGGATCAGGCGCTGCTCGGCGTCGACCCCCTCGCGGAAGAGCGCGACGAGGCTCTGCCCGGCCAGGAAGCGCGGTGAGTCCCGTCCGCAGACGACCAGGCCGCGGATCGAGGGCCGGTGCGCGATGGTGCGCACCAGCTGCTCGATCCCGAGGTTGGCGGTCATCAGCGTCCCGACGATGGCCACGTCCGGCAGCCCGGAGAGCGGTTCGAGGAGCTCCCGGCTGCTGAGGCTGCACACCGCGATCCGGCCGGCCGCGGCGGGCTCACCAGGTGGCACCGCTGCCCTCGCCGCTGTAGCTGCGCGGCAGCCCGCCGGGCCCGAAGCTGGGCAGGGTGGAGCTGATCTCCATGACGCGGGCGCCCAGCCGGGTGAGCCGCTTGCCGACCCGCAGCTGTTCGGAGCGGAGCCGGTCGAGCCGGTCGCGGAAGTACTCCTCGACGTCCACGACCTGGACCTCCTGCTTGTCCCGGTCGAGGGAGTCGTTCATCACGGCCTCCAGGTTGGACATGAAGAAGCCGTAGTTGAACTGGCCCATCTCCTGGCGGATCTCGTGCACCGTGGCCTTGAAGTCCTCCATCACCTCGTCGACGCCGGGCAGTCCGCCGAAGCGCCGGTGCAGCCGGGAGATGAAGGTCTGCATCACCACGTTGTAGGTCTCGAACTCGAAGACCGCGGACTGGTCGGTGATGACCCCGCGCTGGTGGTAGTCGTCGTTGTTGTAGAGCCTGGCGAAGTGCTTGGCCAGCAGGCCGACCCGCTCGTCGGCGAAGTCGTAGCCGTACGGGTCGAGGTTCTTCTGGTAGCTGTCCCAGAGCAGGCCCTCGCCCTCGATCCGGCGGACGATCGCGGTGCCCGGGTAGATCTCCAGCCGCTCGGTCATCCGGCGCAGGTTGTGGCCGGAGTTGTCGCGCAGGAAGCGGGCGTTGGCGATCAGGGTGTCGAGGGTGGCGTAGGGGTGGAAGGGGATGAAGCCCATCGCCAGGTAGATGCCGTGCTCGCGCAGCATCCGGATGATGGTGACGTTGTCCTCGACGGTGGCCCGCTTCTCCCAGAGCAGCAGCTCCTCGGCGGTCCCGGCCTCGATGCCGACGTTGACCTTCTCCAGCCCGGAGGCGGTGAGCAGGTCGAGCAGGGCGTGGTCCTCGGGGGTGTCGCTCCAGTTCTCGGCCCGCATGCAGACGTTGTAGTAGATGTCGAGGCCCCGGTCGAGCATGCCTTGGGCGATGGCGGCGGCCCGCTTCTTGCCGACCCGCCCGCCGTCCGGGTCCTCGAAGGTCGAGTCGACGAAGTCGAACGTGCGGAACTGGTGGCGCTCGACGATCTGCGCCACCTCCTCGACGATCTGCTCCGGGCCGCGCCCGCGCCAGGCCTTGCCAGCCTGCACGCGGTTCTTCAGGTGCGGGGCCGAGCAGAAGGCGCAGTTGGCGACGCAGCCGCGGCTGGTGCTGACCCGGACGTACTCCAGCTTGTCGCCGTGCTGGCTGAGCTGGTCGCGGGCCGGGAAGGGCAGCACCTCCAGGTCGTGGATGAGCGGCCGGGCGGGGTTCTGGCGCAGGGCGCCGTCGGCGTCCCGGTAGCAGATGCCGGGGCAGTCGGTGAGCGCCTCGTCGAGGTACAGGCGCTGGACCAGGTCGAGGATGGTGGGCTCGCCCTCGCCGACGGCGACGAGGTCCGTGTAGGGGTTGTTGCGCAGCACGTCGAGCCCGGCGAACGTGCCGGCCGGGCCGCCGCAGGCGATCGGGGTGTCGGGCAGGGCCTCCTTGAGCTGCCGGCAGAGGCTGACGCAGCTGGTGAGGTTGAGGCTCATGAGGGTGAAGCAGACGAGGTCGGGACGGTACGCGCGCAGGTGCTCGACGGTGGCGGCGTGCGCGTCCTCGTCGTGGTCGACCTCGCGGATCTCGGCGGTGAAGCCGACGCTCCGCAGGACGCTGGTCATGTAGGCGACCCCGAGGTGCTCGGGGGACATCACGAGGTCGCCGTCGAGCAGGATCAGGAAGCTGACCTTGAAGCGTCCGGGGTCGGTGATGCGCGGGTCGAGGGCGATGGCGAACTCGCCGGGCTTCTTCCGCGGGGGTGCGGGGCTGAGGTCGATGTCGATGGGCTGTCGCATCGGATGCTCCCGGTCAGGCGCTGGTGCCGGCGGCGGTCCGGTCGCCCCGGAGCCGGTTGTCGACGTACTCGGCGAGCAGGTCGAGGTCGTCGATGAGCTTGATCGACAGGTCCTCGTCGGCGATCTCGACGCCGAACTCGCTCTCCACCCAGATGAGGAACTCGATGGTGTTGATGGAGTCGAGTCCCAGGGCCTCCACCAGTCCGCGGTCCGGGATGTCCGCGGGGGAGAGGGACAGCTCCAGCGAGTCGACGAGCACCTTGCGCAGCCGGGCCTTGGTGTCCTGTGTGTCCTGCGTGTCCTGCATGACGCTCATTCCTCCGTGGGTGTGGCCGGTCGCTCAGAGGTAACCCATCTCGCGGAGCCGGCTGCTGGTGTAGTCGTCCTCCTCCTCGGCGGCACGGTCGGCCGCTTCGGAGGGCGGTGCCGTGGCGCTGCGGGCCGCCACCCGGGGGTCGGGCCCGGGGACGGGCACGCCCTCGGTGAAGATCTCGGTGCGGGCGCGGCCGTCGACGTCGTCGGGCCAGGCGGCGCCCAGGTCGGCGAGCAGCGTGGGCAGGGTGTCGGCGAGCGGGACGCTGCGGTCCAGCCGGCCGGGGCGGGTGCGCGGCGAGCGGTGCGCCCAGATGCCCTGGTGCCGGTGGAGGCCGGTCTGGGCGCTGGGCTGCCAGAGCTCGCCGGTGAGGTCGGTGACGGGCAGGACGGATTCGTCGGCGGGCAGCAGGAGCAGGTCGGGGGCGCGTCCGCGCAGCGGGCCCGGGTAGGCCTCGGCACTGGGCAGGACGCTGCGGAAGACCCGGTCCCCGGTGGGGCCCTTGAGGTCCTCGAACAGCTCGACGACCTCGGCGGTCACCCGGTCCCGGTCGCGGGGTGCGACGGTGCCCCGGGCCTGCCGCGCCCGCAGGTTGAGGTTGAGGCCGTAGCTGCCGGGGACGGGCATGTAGACGGCGGTGCGGGCGAAGTCGATCCGCCGGCCGCCGGCGGCGAACCAGCTCGCGGAGCCGTCGGCGGGCGCGTCGCCCGGCTCGGTGGCGAGCAGGCCCGCGTCTTCGAGGATCCGGTGCACGGCGAGCCCGTACCGGCCCTGGCCGAGGCCGTGGTCGGAGACCAGTGTCACCACGGTGTCCTCGTCGACCAGGTCGAGCAGCTCGCCGACGGCGGTGTCCAGGGCGCGGTGGATGCGGGTGTTGGCGAGCTCCCAGCCGGTGCCGGACGGGGCCGGCTCGTGCCGGGGGTGGGTGGTGTCCTCGTAGTGCCAGTAGTGGTGGCCGACCCGGTCGGCCTCGGTCAGGACGACCATCACCACGTCGGTGGGCCGGGTGGTCATCAGGTGCCGCACCGACCGCACCCGGGCCTCGACGTTGCGCTCCGCCTGCTCCAGGTAGCCGAGGTCGCCCCGGAACATGGTGGCCAGGTCGGACTGGAAGTGGGCTTTGGCGGCGGCGAGTTCACGCAGCAGGGAGTCCGGACGGCAGTGCCGCAGGGTCCGTTCGAGCGGCCAGGTGATCTGGTAGCCGGGCAGGTCGGCGGGCGGGTGCGACATCGGGATGTTGATCAGCCCGAGGGTGTACTCCTGGGCGGCCAGCCAGTCCCAGGCGGAGGAGCGGCCGAGGTCGCCGGCCTGGGTCACCCGGGCCCGGTAGTCCGGCTCCTGGGTGTCGTAGAACTGGTAGATGCTGTGCTTGCCGGGCTGACCCGCCGTCACGAAGGTGCTCCACCCGGGTGCGGTGTGGGCGGGCCAGGTGCAGGTGGTCCGGCCGACGGCGGAGGTGCGGAGCAGTCCCGCGATGTTCGGGAGCAGGCCCCGCTCGATCAGCGGGTCGATGACGTCGAAGGTTCCCCCGTCGATTCCGATGACGAGGGCACGGGGCGTGGGTGGCACGGGGGTTCGCCTCCAGCTGTGGGCAGCACCTGCGTTCCGGGTCCGGAGCTTCGCGCTGCCTGGGGATCCGCCCGGAGGGGGGAGTGCGGGGGTGGGGGCCGGTCTCCGCCGACGCACGGGTGCGCCGGCCACCGGCGGTCCGGGGCCGACCGCAACACTACGCATTTCTCCGGGATATTGGTACACGGCAGGACGGCCGAATTCCGGTGATCTCCCATTCGCCCCAGCCACCACAATTGACCACGGGTCACCGGGTGTTCCCGCCGGAAGCGGAATTTCGATCAACGGGGCGGGGCGGCGGGACCCGGCCGCGGGGCGGCCGGAACGGATCGGTCGGCCCCGGATGATCCTTACCGCGGGCCGTCGGCGGGGCCCGCGAGTATGTGAGGATTCCGTTCCGCCGGTTGACTTCGCCGGGCATCCCGGTAGAGCCTCTCAGGGCGGGCCGTTCGCTGAGGAATGAAGTGCCGACGGCTGTTCCCACGTATCTTCACGTATCTTCACGCACTGATCCCACCCGTATTCCGGCAGTGCGTCCCGTCCGGGTTCCCGGCGTTCCGTACCGGTGACCGGGGTGTGACGGGCCATGCCGATCGCCTCGCACGCGGAAGGGCCGACCCGATGCACTTACGCACGCGCTCCGCACCGGCCGGACCGGCCGTGGTCGTCCCCACCCGGGGCGACCACGAGCGGCTGCGGGTGACACTCGCCTGCCTGGCCGTGCAGAGCGCAGCACCCGGCCACGAGGTGATCGTGGTCGACGACAACGACGCGGGCGGGGCCGCCGCCGAGGGCCTCGCCGGTGTGCTCGGACAGGCGCGTGACTGGCTGCCGCTGCGGGTGGTGCCGGGCCCCGGCCGGGGTCGGGCCGCCGCCCGCAACGCCGGTGCGGCGGCGGCCGACGGGGCCGGCTGGCTGGTCTTCCTGGACGCCGACGTGATCGTCGGCCCGCACTTCCTCGCGGCGTACGCCGGGGCGGCCGAACCCGGCTGCTTCCTGCACGGCAGGATGCGTGAACTTCCGACCGCGGCGCGGTTGTTGGCGGAGGTGGCGGATGCCCCGCCGGCCGTCGTCCGGGAACTCGTGGCCGGTCTCGCCGACCCCGGCGCACCGCCCGACCGCAACCCCCGGCGCCGGACCGTGGCCAACGCGCTGGAGCGCGCGGTCGAGGCGATGGAGGCCGGGGTGGTGCCCGACGTCGCCCCGTGGCTCGGCCTGGTCGGCGCCAACTCCGCCGTGGAGCGCGAACTCTGGCGGCGGGCGGGCGGATTCGACGAGGAGTTCGGCCGGCTCTGGGGCTGCGAGGACCTCGAACTCGGGCTCCGGCTGTACGACCTGGGGGCGCGCCGGAGGCTGGTGCCCGAGGCCGGCGGCGTCCACCTCAGCCACGCCCGGCCGGACCGCTGGGACCAGCACGACCGCAACCTCGCCCGCTTCTCCGACCTGCACCCCCGGCCCTCGGTCCGCGCCCTGGCCGCCCTGCTCGGCCCGGAGGGCAGCCCGGAGCGGTACGCCGCGGCCGTCCTCGCCGCGACGGCGGACGCGCCGTGACCGGGACGGACACGGCACTCCGGCACGTCGTCGTCTCACCGCACCCCGACGACGCGGTCTGGTCGCTCGGCGGCCGGCTCGCCCGCTGGACGGCGCTGGGCGTCGAGGTCACCGTCGTCACCGTCTTCGACACCGCGGACGGCGCCGCGGGCCACACCGCGGACACCTCCCCGGGCCACCGCGCGGCCCACCGCCCGGACGACTGGCGGCGGATCGCCGAACCCGCCACCCGCCGCCGCGAGGACCTCGCCGCGCTCGCCGCGCTCGGCGTCACCCGGGTGTCCCTGGGCCTCACCGACGCCGCCCTGCGCACCTCCGCCGGCCGGCCCCGCTACACCGCCGCCCCCCGGGTCCTCGGCCGGCCCCACCCCGACGACGGCCCGCTGCCCGACACCATCGCCGAGGCGCTGCGCCCCTGGTGCCCGCCCGGCACCCGGCTGCACGCCCCGCTCGCCGCCGGACGCCACGTGGACCACGCCCTGGTCCGCGCCGCCGCCGAACGGCTGGCCGTCCCCGGCACCGCCTGGTACGAGGACTTCCCCTACCCGCTGCGCCGTCGCGACCACGACGGACTGGTGGCCCGCTGCGAACCGCTCACCCCCGCCGACCTCGAACGCTGGCTGGCGGGCGCGGAGCACTACACCAGCCAGGCCCTGGCCCTCTTCGGGGGGCCGGGCCGCCTGCGCGAGGCGCTCGGCGCCCGGGCCCGCGGCCACGGCGCCGCCGCCGGACACCCGTACGCCGACCGCTACTGGCAGCGGCCCGGGCCGACGGAGGCGGGTGGCGCGCGGCAGACCCCTCGGCCACCCGCCTGACCCGCTCGTCCGGACCACCGCGCCCGCCCAGCCAGCCGACCGCGAAAGGACCGAGACCCCATGCCGTCCACCACGCCACTTCCCCTGATCGGCAACGACCTCGTCATCAACGAGGACTCCTGCAACCTGAGTTGCACCTACTGCCTGACCGGGCAGAGCAACCTCAAGGAGGGCCACTCCCTCAAGCTCATCTTCGACCCGCCCAAGCGCGACGACTACTCGCCGACCACCGACCTCGGGCGGCGCATCAACACCGTGGCCGGCCGGTTGCACGGCCGCTTCGACCTGCCGCTGCTCAAGGTGACCGGCGGTGAGATCTTCCTGGTCCGCGGCATCATGGACTTCCTGGAGGAGCAGTCCGCCCACTACGAGGTCCTGGTCATCCAGACCAACGGCGTCCTGGTCAACGAGGAGCAGCTGGCACGGCTGCGCTCCTTCGGCAACGTCGTCCTCCAGATCTCGCTGGACAGTCACCTGTACACCGGCAACAGCTACCGGGTGCAGTCCGAGTCCCTGCACGCCAAGGTGCTCCGCACGATCGGCCGGATCCTGGAATCCGGCCTGCCGGTGGAGATCTACGGGGTCCTCAACGACCGCAGCATCACCGAGCTGTGCGAGTTCGCGGGCTGGCTCGGAGGCTTCGACAACCCGCCCACCTTCTTCCCGTTCCCGGTGCGCGGCCCGGACTCCGAGACCTTCAAGGTCCGGCCGGACCAGATCGGCCACATCGAGGAACTCGTCCGGCGCTACGACGAGTTCGCCCACATCCTGCCGCCGCGTCCGTACTTCGACCGGCTGCTCAGCTTCTACCGCGAGGGCAAGCGGACCTTCCGCTGCCACCTGCCCCGGCTGGTCGTCTCCACCTTCAGCGACGGGGTGGTCACCCCCTGCCCCAACATCTGGTTCTCCGACATGGGCAACGTGCTGTCCGACGAGGCCGAGGGCGTCCTCGACAAGCTCGGCTCCAGCGGCCTCTACCAGGCGCTGCTCGCCCCCCGGCCGCGGCTGAGCGCCTGCCACGGCTGCTTCACCCCGTGGGACACCCTGTCGATGTACTTCGAGAGCGAGATCACCCTCGACGAACTGTGCACCGCCCCCACCTACGCCCCGCCCCGGATCCGCGGCATGATCGAGCAGGCCAAGGCCGACTACCTGGCGGGCGCCGATGTCTGACGCCGCAGGGTCCGGCCCGCAGACGCTGCTCGGCGCCGTCGGCCGGCTCGACCCCGACCGGGAGGTGCTGCCGGGCCTGACCGCCGGCGCCCTCCTGGCCGCGGCCGGGGCCGCCGCGGACGCGCTCGCCGCCGAGGGCGTCGAGGGCGAGGCGGTGGTCCTGCGGCAGCCCAACGAACCCGCCTGGGTGACCGCCTTCCTGGCCCTGCTGGCGGCCGGCGCCCACCCGCTCCCGGTCGCCCCCGACACGCCGGACGCCGAGGTCGCCCGGCTGCTCGCCGCCGCCGGCGGCGGCCGGGTCCTGGACGCGGCCGGCCTGCGGCCGACCGGTACGCCCGGCCGGAAGTCCGGGGACGCCCCCGCGGTGCTGCTGCCCACCTCGGGGTCGACCGGTGCGCCCAAGCTGGTGCGGCGCTCCGAGGCGAGCTGGCTCTCCGAGGCCCGCCGCTACCGTGACGGGGTCGGCCTCACCGCGCGGGACACCCTGCTGCTGCCGGTCCCGCTCTCCCACGCGTACGCGCTCGGCTGGCTCTGCGGCGGCCTGCTCACCGGGGCGGCCCTGCGGCCCGTCCCGCCCACCGCGCTCGGCCGGGTGGGCCGTGAACTCGCGGACGGCGCCACCGTGGTGGCCCTGGTACCCGCCACCGCCCGGCTGCTCGCCACCCGCCGCCGGCTGAAGGCCCGGCGGGCCGCCCCGGAGGACCCGCCGCCCGCCCCGGCGCTGCGGATCGCCATGGTCGGCGCGGGCCCGGTCGACGCCGCGCTCGACGCCCTGTTCCGCGAGGCCTACGGGATCGGACTGGCCCGCAACTACGGTTCCACCGAGCTCGGTGCCGTCCTCGCCGGGCCGGCCGGGCTCGCCCCGCTCGACAGCGGCTCCCCGCTGCCCGGCGTCACCGTCCGGCTCGTCGACCGCGCCACCGGCGCCGAGACGCCGGACGGTCCGGGGCTGCTCCGGATCCGCACCGACGCGCTCGCCGACTGGCACGACACCGGTGACCTGGCCCGGCGCCAGGGGAACACCCTGCGCGTCCTCGGCCGCGAGGGCACCGCCGTGCGGCGCGGCGGACGCTGGGTGGCCCCGTTGGAGATCGAGGCGGTGCTCCGCGGCCACGACGGCGTACGGGAGGTCCGGGTCGGAGCGCGGCGCCGCGCCCACGAGGGCGAGGACGGCATCGTCGCCGAGATCGTGGTCGCCACCGGCGGGCCGGACGAGAAGGAGCTGCGCGCGTACGCCGAGCAGCACCTCGCCCCGTACAAGGTCCCCGACACCTTCCTCCTGCGGGCCGCGCTGCCGCGGACCGCCGCCGGGAAGGCCGCCGCCGCGCCCCGCTACCGGCTCACCCCGCGCGCGCTCGCCGCCGCCCGGGCCTACAAGGCCTCCGAACTGCTCTTCGCCCTGCACCGGTTGGGGCTGCTCGACGCGCTCTCCGACGGGACCGGGCTCGCCGAACTCAGTGCCGGGTCGGGCTGCGACCCGCGCGCCCTGGAACTGCTGCTGGACACCGCGACCGCGCTCGGCCTGCTCGACGCCGGGCCCGCGACGGCGCCCGCCACCGGGCCCGCCGCGGACCCCGCCACCGGGCCGGACCCGGCCGGGCCGCGCGTCCGGGCCGCCGAGCTGATCGCCTTCGTGGAGCTGGAGGAACGCCTCTCCCGCGACCTCGTCACCCGCGAGACCCTGGCGGCCGTCGCCCGCGCCGGCCTCGCCGGGCGCGACTTCGACCGCCGCTCCGCCGCCGACCCGGCGCACACCGCGCTGGTCCGGGCCTACCAGGGCGCCATGGGCGGGCCGGCGGCCCACGCCCGCACCGCCCTCGGACTCCGGCTGCTCCGCCCGCGCCCCGGCGCGCGGCTGGTGGAGGTCACCGCCGGCGCGGGCCGCTACCTGGAGCGCCTGCTCGCCGCCGACCCCACCGCCACCGGCCACCTCTGGCAGGCGGGCCGGCTCGCAGGACCGCCCTCGCCGGCGGTCGTCGAGGCCGTCGAGGCGGGGCGGGTCACCGTCGGGCCGCATCCGCCGCGCGGCGGGGCGGACCTCTGCGTCGTCGCCAACGCCGTGCACGACCCCGCCTCGGGCGCGCGGCTCACCGAACTGCTGGAGACCCTGCGGCCCGGCGGGAGGCTGCTCGTCGACGACGTGTTCCTGCCGTCCGCCGGCGATCCCGCGACCGCCGCCGCGCCCGACCTGGCCGGCGGCGCCGAACTCGCCCTCGACTGGCTGACCCACGGCGGCACCGACTGGCCCACCATCGACGCGCTCGCCGCCGGGCTGGCCGAAGCGGGCGCCGACGTCGTCCGCAGGCTGCCGTTCGAGGGCTCCCCCTGTCATCTCGTCATCGTGAAGGAGGCCGACTGATGGGCGAATCCTCCGCCCGCATCGCGGACAGCATGGGACAGCACGGCCGGGTGGCCGTGGTCTCCGGAGCCTCCGGGGACATCGGCCGGGTCGTGGCCCGCCACCTCGCCGACCTGGGGGCCACCGTGGTCGCCGGCTACCACCACGGCGAGGAGCGGGTGCAGAAGCTCGCCGCCGAGATCGCCGAGACCGGCGGCACGTTCGTCCCCGTCCAGGCCGACCTGGCCACCCCGGACGGCCCCGCCCGGCTGGCCGGCACCGCCCTCGACCGGTTCGGCCGGATCGACGGCCTGGTGGCCGCCGCCGGGCTGCGCACCCGCCGTCTCGCGATGGCCACCGACGCCGCCGCGCTGGAGACCCTGCTCCAGGTCAACCTGGCCGGTTCGATCAACCTCGCCAAGGCGTGCCTGCGGCCGATGATGCGGGCCCGGTACGGACGCATCGTGCTGTTCGGCTCCCGGGCCGGCACCAGCGGCCTGCCCGGCCACAGCGCCTACGCCGCCACCAAGGGGGCCCTCCAGCCGTGGGCCGCCTCGCTGGCCGGTGAGGTCGGCAAGCACGGCATCACCGTCAACGTGGTGGCACCGGGGGCGATCCGGGCCGAGGTCATGGACTTCTCGCCGGAGGAGCGCGACCTCGTCCTCAAGTTCATCGGCGCCGGCCGGCTCGGCGAGCCCGAGGAGGTCGCCGCCGCGGTGGCGTTCCTGCTCTCCCCGGGGGCCTCCTACGTCAGCGGCAACACCCTCGTGGTGGACGGCGGTGCGCGCTTTTGAGCACCGCCCCGGGCGCCGGCACCACTCCCGGCACCGGCGCCGCACCGCTGCGCACCGCCGTCCTGGGTGCCGGCTGGGTGGCCCGCGAGGTCTGGGTGCCGCTGCTGGAGGCGCACCCGGCGTTCGAGGTGGCCGCCGTGGTGGACGCCGACCCGGAGGCGGCCCGCGCGGTCGCCCCGGCCGGCCGCGCCGTGCCGGTCGCCGCACGGCCGGAGGAACTGGCGGACGTCCCGCTGGACGCCGCCGTCGTGGCGCTGCCCAACCACCTTCACGTCCCGGCGGCCCGGGTGCTGCTGCGGCGCGGGGTCCCGGTGTTCGTGGAGAAGCCGGTCTGCCGGACGGGCGAGGAGGCCCGGGCGCTGCGCGCCGCGACCGCGCCCGGCGCGGGGGTGCACGCGTGGAGCGCGGCCCGCCACCGCGGCGACGTCCGGGCGCTGGCGGCCCTGCTGCCGGACCTCGGCGAGATCCGCGCTCTCGGCCTCAACTGGACCAGGGCGGCGGGGATCCCGCAGCGCGACGGCTGGTTCACCGACCGCCGGCTGGCCGGCGGGGGTGCGCTGCTCGACCTCGGCTGGCACCTGCTGGACGTCGGGTTCGACCTGCTCGGCTGGCCCGACGTCGCGCGGGCCCTGGGCAGCCTCTCCGGCGACTGGCTGGGGCGGGCCGAGGGAGCGGCCGACTGGAGCGCCCGCCCGGTCGCGCCCGGTGCCCCGTCCGGCCGGCCGCCGGGAGCCCCCGCCGAGCGGGTCGAGGACACCGCCCGCGGCTTCCTGCTCACCACGACCGGCGTGGCGGTCACCGTGGAGTCCCGGTGGGCCTCGCACCAGCCGCTGGACAGCACCGTGATCACCGTGGAGGGCTCCGAGGGCGTCGCCGTGCTGCGCGGCACCTTCGGCTTCAGCCCGCACCGCCTCGGCCGCTCCTCGCTCACCGTGCTGCGGCGCGGCCGGGAGGAGAGCGTCCCGCTGCCCGAGGAGCCGGTCGGCGCCGAGTACGGGCGCCAGGTCGACGAACTCGCCCGGCGGCTCGTCCGGGCCCGCTCCGACGGCCCGGGACCGGGCTCCGGTCCCGGCCCCGGGCCGGTGGCGGGAACGGGGCGAGCCCCCGACTCGCTCGCCGAGATCGCCGTCCTCGCGTCCTGCGTCGACCGGCTGTACGCGTCGGCCGGCCGCCCCGCCACCGACCGGGGACCCGCCGCCGACCCGGGACCCGCCACCGACCCGGGACCCGCCACCGCACCCCACCCCCGAACCGCCGACCTCCCGCACCGGAGCCGCTGATGAAAACCGCCTACTTCACCCACGTCTGGGGCCGTGAGAACCTCACCGTCCGGGACCGCTACGACGAGCTGTGGCGGGAGGTCGAGGCCGCCGACCGGCTGGGCTTCGACTACGCCTTCTCGGTGGAGCACCACTGCACCCCCCGGGAGAGCTGGATGTCCTCCCCGGTGGCGTTCGCCACCGGCGCCGCCCTGCGCACGGAGCGCATCCGGGTCGGGCCGATGGGCTGGGTGCCGCCGCTGCGCCACCCGCTGCACGTGGTCGAGGAGGTCGCCACCCTCGACCAACTCCTCGGGGGCCGGCTGGAGGTGGGGCTCGCCTCGGGCGTCAGCGACGAGCCGTTCCTGCCGTTCGGCGCCGACTTCGCCAGGCGCAAGGTGCTCAACCGCGAGTGCGCGGACCTGCTGCGCACCGCGTTCGCGGCCGAGGGGCCCTTCGACTTCGACGGTCCGGTGCACCGGATGCGCGACATCGAGCTGTCCTTCGGCGCCGTGCAGCGACCGCACCCGCCGATCTGGATCCCCACCGGCGACCGCGCGACGCTCCGCTACCTGGCGACGATCGGGGGCCACACCGCCTCGACGATGATCGTGCCGCGCGCGGCGACGGCCACGGTCTACCGCCACTTCGTCGACTGGTGGCGGGCGGGCGGCCGGACGGGGGAGCCGAACATCGGTTACTGGAGCCTGGTGCACGTGGCCGAGACCGACGCCGAGGCGGAGTCCCGGGCCGCGGACCAGGTCGTCGACGCCTTCGTCAACACCCTGCGCTACGGCTCGGTGAAGCGCTCCGGCACGCCGGCCGCGCCGGCCAGCAGGCTCAGCACCGCCGACATCCTGGCGGGCTGCCACGACTTCAAGTTCCTGCTGGACCAGAACCTCGTGTTCGTCGGCTCCCCGGAGACCGTGGCCGAGCGGATCCGGGCGGCGGCCCTGGAGGGCTGCTTCAACACGCTGTTCGGCGAGTTCGTGTTCGGTGACATCGCGGGCGCCGAGGCGATCCGGTCGATGGAGCTGTACGCGGAGGGCGTGCTGCCCCGGCTGGCGGACTTCTCCCCGTTCGCCGCGCAGGAGGCGGAGGCCGACGGGCCCGACGCGCCCGCCGGTGACCGGGCGGACGGCGGACCGCGGGAGCAGGGGCGGACGGCGGTCCCCGCCGCCGTCCCGGGCCCGTACAGCGCGGACGAACAGGACGAGGTCGCCGCGCGCCTCGAAGCCCTCGGCTACATCGACTGAACCCGAGCGACCCGACGATCCGAGCGACCCGGAGGAACCCCCGATGGCGACACCCGTCGGCAGCACGGCACGCGAACAGCACGTGCCGGAGCCCGCCGCCCTCGACGAGCTCGTCCGGCGGCTGCGGCAGGTGCCGGACCGGCAGCGGCGCTTCGCCGTCACCGCGACGGGCGCCCGCCGGCTGCACCGGATCCGGCCCGAGCTGCTCGCCGCCCTCACCACCGCCGGCGTCCCGTACGTCGGCGGGGGCGGCGATCGGCTCTACGACGGGTACGACCTCGGCAACACCGCCCTGCACCTCGGTCTGGTCTCGGTGCAGAGCCGCTCCATGCGGTCCTGGGCCAAGGCCCTGGAGACCGCGGCCCCGGCCGGCCCGGAAGGGAGCGGCCGGGGCTACCGGGTGGAGGTGGTCGCCGGGTGCCCGGCCCCCGGGCACCCGGGGCGGTGCGGGTACGGGGTGCTGACCGCCGCCGGGCGGCGGCGGGCCGAGGGCGGGCCGGTGGACGCCCGGCTGGCCGGGCTGCTCGTCCGGCCGGTCGCCTCCTGGCCCGAACTTCCTTCGAACATCAGGGAGTTGCTTGCCGAGGTGGAGGGCATCGGGTTCTTCCTGCTGCCCGAGGCGGTGCGCTGGGACCAGGAGTTCATGTGGCACACCCGGATGGCGGACTGCGGGGGTGCCGCCGCCTGGCTGGTCTCCGAGGGTGAACGGCGCGGGATGAGGACGCGGTTCTCCTTCGGGCTGCTGGTCGCCCAGCCCTACTCCACGCCGCACTGCTGGGCGGAGTTCCTGGTCGACGGCGTGTGGGTGCCGGTGGATCCGCTGCTCGTCCGGGCGCTGAACGACTGGGGCGGGCTGGACGCCCGGTCGTTCCCGCCCGACGGCCGGCCCGGCGCGCTCTTCCACCGGCTCTCCGACCGCTTCACCAAGGTGGTCAGCCACGCCGGCGTGTGGGCCCAGGTGTCGCTCCCCACCGAGCGGATCGAGGAGGGCGGTTGAACCGCCCGACCGGCCCTTGCAGGGGCGACAGTCGGTTTTCGGACATCTCCCCGCTACGGCCTGTGTCGTGGCCGTGACCACTCCGCGCACGGCCTAGGCTGGGCACTGACCCTGGAGCCGTGGGGCCCCAACTCTCTTTGGACGACGGAAGGATGGGGCATGACTCCGCAAGAGCTGTCCGACTTCGCGCTGGAACTCCCGGGCACCACCGACGACGAGGCGTTCGGCCCCGGCGCGACGGTGTTCAAGGTGGAGGGCAAGGTTTTCGCCATCCTCCAGGACGAGACGTCGGACCAGACGGCCCAGGTCACCCTCAAGTGCGAGCCGGACCTCGCGCTCCATCTGCGCGATCAGTACCCGGCCGTGGGACCCGGGTACCACGTCAACAAGCGCCACTGGAACACGGTCGTCCTCGACTCCACCGTCCCGGTCCCCGAAGTACGGGAGATGGTGGAGCACTCCTGGGACCGCGTCGTCGCGGGCATGCCCAAGGCGGCCCGCGACCGGCTCCGGCTGCAGCGCGGCTGAGGCCGGCCGGCGGTCCCGTTCCCGACCCGCACTGACCTGCACGAACCGAGCGAGAGAGAGCACTGCTCATGGCAGTCCCGAAGCTGACCCTGTTCGCGATCGTCGCTGACGACCTGGCCAAGTCCCTGGCGTTCTACCGCCGCCTCGGGCTCGACATCCCCGCCGAGGCGGACTCCGCGCCGCACGTCGAGGTGGTCCTCGACGGCGGTCTGAAGCTCGCCTGGGACTCGGTCGAGACCGTCCGCAGCTACGACGCGGAGTGGCAGGCGCCGACCGCCGGCAGCCACCGCTTCGCCGTCGCGTTCGAGTTCCCGGACGCGGCGTCCGTCGACGCCAAGTACAAGGAGCTGGTGGGCGCCGGTTACGTCGGCCACATCGAGCCCTGGGACGCGGTCTGGGGCCAGCACTACGCGATCGTCCTCGACCCGGACGGCAACGCCGTCGACCTGTACTCCGCGCTGTAGGACCGATCTCCCCACGGAGGCCCGGGTCGTGACACTGCTGGGGATCGACGTCGGCGGGACCAAGGTCGCCCTCGTGCTGGAACGCCCGGGCCTGCGCCGACCGGTGCACGCCCGCTTCGACTGGCCGCGCCCGGCCGACCGCCCGGCCGACCTCCGGGTCGGCCGGGAGGCCGATCTGGCGGCGCTCGCCGCGGCGGTCGTCCGGATCACCGGCGCGGCCGGTCCGGGCGCCGTCCGGTCGGCCGGGCTCGCCCTGCCGGCCACCGTCCGGGACGGCCGGCTCACCTCCTGGCCCTCCCGGCCCTCCTGGGCCGGGCTGCGGCTGGACACGGTGCTGGAGCGGGTCCTGCCGGGCGTCCCGGTCCGGTACGAGGACGACGGCAACCTCGCCGCGCTCGCCGAGGCCGCCCGCGGCGGCGTCCGTGACCTGGCCTACCTGGGGCTGGGGACGGGCGTCGGCGGCGGGATCGTGCTCGGCGGCCGGCTGCACACCGGCCCGTACGGCGGCGGGGGGGCCGGCGGGCCGCACGGGGGGGGGACCGCCGGGGGCCCCGGCGGGGGCGGGCGGGGGGGCCGGGGCCGCGGGCCGGCGCCCCGGGGCGCGGGCGGGGACACACCCCCCCCGGCGGCCC